>CAZPNE010000084.1:0-7391 GCA_964588255.1 uncultured Advenella sp.
GAGGGACTTGCCTTCCATAAACCGGTTGAACAATCCAATAATTGCGTGTAGCCTTATTGTTGTTCGCGAGTGTTTCGGGTGTGTGTTTTTCTGCCAGGCAGAAGTCACAGACTTGTCTTAACACAGGTTATAAAATGATAAACCTCTGTGAAAACAGAGGTTTTTTTTGCAGGAAAATTCAATGAAAATAAAAACGCTGGTTTTGGCAGGCATGCTGGCCCTGGCTTCTGCAACGGGCGTGGCACAAGCCAATGAAACCCTTGAAATTGGGGTGGAAGCCCTATATCCGCCTTTCGAGAGTAAAGCGCCCGATGGCACCTTGGTTGGCTTTGATATTGAGTTGGGTGAGGCCGTTTGTGCCAAAATGAACGTCAAATGTGAATGGGTGGAAACCAGTTTTGATGGCCTGATTCCTGCCCTGAATGCACGCAAGTTCGACTTTATCAATTCGGCCATGGATATCACGGCGGCCCGTCAGAAAGTGATTAATTTTACCCAGCCGATATATGTGGTGCCCAGCCAGTTGCTGGTTAAAAAAGGGTCTGGCTTGCAGCCAACCGTTGATAGCCTGAAAGGCTTGTCTATTGGGGTATTGCAGGGCTCCTCGCAAGAGGCTTTTGTACGTAAGCATTGGGGCAAGCAGGGGGTGAAGATTGTATCTTATGCCTCCCAGGATCAAATCTACCAGGATTTGGCTAATGGCCGCATTCAAGGTGCCGTTCAAAATAGTCCCAGTGCCCTGGATAGCTTCCTGAACCGCCCCGAGGGGGCGGAGTATGAGCTGGTTGAGCCCATTTTGCATGATGCCGGGATTTTTGGCGAAGGCATTGCTTTTGGCTTGCGTAAAAAAGATACCGATCTGAAAAAACGCCTGGATGCCGCCATTCAGGCGTTGAAAAGTGACGGTACTATAGGCAAACTGTCAGAAAAATATTTCAATGCCAATTGGGTAGCGAAGTAATCACCCCTTTTAACGCCAGGATGTCATTATGCAGATCAAATCCAAGTTTTCCTCTACCGGTACCGGTATTTTCAGTGCTACCGATGATTTATTAACGCAATATGATGCCATCAATCTGGCGCATGGCACGCCCGATTTTCCATTCTCCCAGGAGCTTATCGAAAATGCCGATGAAGCGATGCAGGCAGAAGGCAGCCTGCAGGCGCCTTGGGCGGGGTTACCGGCATTACGTGAAAAAATTGCCGACAAGATTTCATTTCTTTATACCCATAACTACCATCCCGACACAGAGGTGACGGTGATGCCCAGTGCCAAAGAGGCGATGTTTGCAAGCATCGCCGCCATGGTGCATGCAGGTGATGAAGTGATTTATTTTGAACCTTCATTTGACAGCTATGCGGCCATGATTAGTTTGCAGGGGGCGATACCGGTTGCCATAAAGCTGGAGGCACCGCATTTTACGCCAGACTGGAATCTGGTGAAGGCAAAAATCAATGCCAGGACCCGCATGATTATTATCAACTCGCCTCATAACCCAACGGCATCGATATTGTCTGACGCCGATGTGCAGGCTTTACGGGCGTTGGTAAAAGACAGCCCTATTATTATCCTGTCCGATGAAGTGTACGAGCATCTGGTTTTTGATGACAATGTGCACCGCTCCATGTCGTCTTACCCGGATCTGGCCGCACGTTCTATTGTGGTGACTTCGTTTAGCAAGGTGTTTCAGGTAAGCGGCTGGCATGTGGCTTATTGTGTGGCACCCGCTATCCTTACCCAGGAAATCCGCAAGGTCCAGCAATATGTCATGTTCCCGGCCGATACACCCATGCAGTATGCGCTGGCTGCCATGATGGAGCAACCTAACCATTACATGACCTTATCAACCATTTACCAGGAAAAAAGGGATTTGCTGGCGCATGGCTTGAAGGCTTCCCGGTTTGAGCTGTTACCCAGCAAGGGCGGCTATTTTATGCTGGCCGGTTTCGGGCATTTTAGTGATTTGTCTGATGTGGACATGGTCAGGAAGCTTATTGTTGACCATGGCGTGGCAACACTGCCATTGTCGGCATTTTATTCTGACGGGACAGATCAGGCAGTGATACGGTTAACGTTTTCCAAAGATGACGAAACACTGGAAGAAGGCGCACGCAGGTTGTGTGAAGTTTAACGGGGGGCGGGAGCGTTCCCACGCAGAGCGTGGGAGCCCGTAGTACCAGTAGTGCTATTCGCTACTGCACCTTAATATTTGATTCCTTCACGATGCTGCCATACAGCTCGGAATCGCGTTTAATCAACGTGTCCAATTCAGCTGGTGTACTGCCAACCGGCACAAAACCCGCGCTCTTGAACTTGGCAATTACCTCTGGGTCTTTAACTACCTCGGCAATTTCCTTTGACACACGATCAACAATCTCTTGTGGTGTACCAGCCGGTGCCAGCAAGCCTGCCCAGGAATTCATCTTGAATCCTTTAAAACCTGACTCATCAAGCGTAGGTACCGACTCTTCACCTTCATACTTATCCAAAGAAGTAATCCCTAACACATTCAGCTTGCCTTCTTTCACATAAGGCATAGGCACCAGAATCGGGTCAAACACCATGGAAACCTGACCGCTTAACAAATCAGCCAGAATAGGGGCGCTGCCCTTATACGGAATATGATTCATCTCAAGACCCGCAATCTTCGCAAAATGCGCACCCGTTAAGTGTGCACTTGAACCAATCCCGCTGGAAGCATAATTCAACGGATTTTTCTTGCCATACTCAACCAGCTCTTGCAACGAGTTTACCGGCAACTTCTTGCTGGTAAACAAAAACAGCGGCAAATCGGCAATATGCGAAACCGGGGTGAAATCATCATTGGAATAATTCAGCTTATACAAATGTGGATTGGCGGAATAAGCCGCCAAAATCGTGACAAACGTATAGCCATCGGGTTTTGCCCGGGCAACCTGTGAGGTGCCAATCGTACTGTTGGCGCCAGGTTTGTTTTCGATCACAATCGTTTGACCCAGACGGTCGGACAGTTTTTGCATAACCACCCGCGAAACCGTATCGGTAGAGCCACCAGGGGTGTAAGGCACAATCACCGTAATAGGCTTGGACGGCCACTTATCCTGAGCCATTGCATTTTGTGAAAACATCAGTGGGCTAACCGCTGCCAATGTTGCCAATACCAGTTTTTTCATTGTAAAGCCTCCTAGAGCTGTTCTGCATGGTAGAACTTAATTTTATTTATTAGGGTTAATGATAGATGTTTTATATTAAAAATACCAACTATTATTGATCCTCTAATGGAAACACCTAATGTATGCGCGGAAGGTTGCCGCTAATTGCCAGCCACACTCTCGATGGTTTTGGTTTGCCATAATGTTGACATAAATATATTAACCAATCAGGAAATGAGACATGAAGTTCAAATTGCAAAGAATTCAATCAGTTACGCTGCCTGCGATAATGGCCGGCCTTTTGTTGGGGGCACCGGCGTTTGCACAGGATAATTATCCGTCCAAACCGGTTACCATTATTGTGCCCTATGCACCTGGTGGTACGACAGATCTAATTGCCAGGGCAATGGCGGACAGCCTTTCCCGTCAGCTTAAACAAACCGTTGTTATCGAAAATAAATCGGGGGCGGCCGGTTCTATGGGGGCCAATGAAATGGTCACTACCCGACCCGATGGATACCGCCTGGCCCTGTCACCGGTTGGTATTTTCCGTCAACCCTATTTGCAGCAAACCCGTTACGACCCCATCAAAGATTTAACCTATATTGCCGCCTTTGCGGAATATGATTTTACTATTTCCGTGGCCGCCGATTCCCCCATTAAAAGTATGAAAGATCTGGTGGCGCATGCTCAAAAAACACCCGGTGACATCGATTACGGCACACCGGGACGTTTTACCGGTAACCATGTGGTCATGACCGAACTGGGTACGGCCGTTAATGCAAAATTCACCCATATTCCCTATAAAGGAGACGCTGAAAACGTGGGTGCCCTGATGGGTGGGCATATTAAAACATCCGTCGTCTCCAATAGCGTGATTCCCTTTGTTCAATCGGGCAAGGTCAGGATTCTGGCGACTGCTGCCAATGAGCGTCCCGAAGCCTTTGCCGAGTATCCCACCCTTAAAGAACTGGGGTATCCGGTTGTGATTCGTTCCCCATTAGGCCTGGCTGGCCCCAAAGGTTTGCCTGAAAACATTGTGTCAACACTGGAGAAGGCGGTAAAAGTGGCCATGGATGACCCTGTCGTTATTAAAGTGCTAAAAGACTACGGCATTCGCACTGGTTATATGGATGCTGCCCAGTACACCGAATTTGCCAAAAAGACGTTTGAGGAAGAACGCAGTATTGTAGAAAGAATGAAACAGGAATCCTGATCCGGGAACAGAAAATATCAGGCTAGACATTGGCCCCCTGCTAGAAAAGCGTAGGGGGCCGTTTTTTGTCCAATGTTAATTTCTTGCGCTAAATCATTCCACAATGCAAAATATGATTTTATAATCTTGATTCAATTGGAACGGCTGATGCTAATGCAACCGGCTAGTCTAATGATAGAATATACCAATATGGTTGCCGGGCATTGCGCCTGGTATTGTTCCGAAAATGGAAACAGGAGATTGTTATCTATGAAAAGATTATATAAATTGGCTGTATTAAGCACCGCCCTAAGCGCTGCTTTTTTTACCCCGGCAACAATGGCAAAGGGAGCTGAAAACTATCCTAGCAAACCCATTACCCTGGTTGTTCCTTATGCAGCGGGCGGTACCACTGACCTGATCGGCCGCGCATTGGGTGCAAGTTTGTCAAAACAGCTGGGTCAAACCATTGTGATTGAAAACAAACCTGGTGCCGCCGGCTCCATGGGTGCTAACGAAATGGTTAATACCAAGCCCGATGGCTACAAATTGGCCTTAACACCCGTTGGTATTTTCCGCCAGCCTTACTTGCAGAAAACCCGTTACGACCCTGTCAAGGATCTTAGTTATATTGCGGCTTTTGCCAGTTATGACTTCGCGATTGGTGTTGATGCCAATTCTCCCTATAAAACACTCGATGACCTGCTGAAATATGCCAAAGAAAATCCACGTGAACTGACCATCAGTTCGCCTGGACGCTATTCCGGTAATCACGTCGGGATTGTTGAGCTGGCCAGGGCGGCCGGTGTGGAAGTGACCCATATTCCTTACAAGTCAGACTCCGAAGCTATTGGTGCCTTGATGGGCGGGCATTTGGAAGCGGTTATGTCCACCAACGTTATCATTCCGTTCATGGAATCTGGCAAGATTCGTGTATTGGCTGTAGCGGCTGAAAAACGCCCCGAAGCCTATGCTGATATTCCTACCATTACTGAAGCCGGTTACCCTATTGTGGTGCCGTCACCGTTAGGTATTGCAGGCCCTAAAGGCTTGCCGCAGGATATTGTTGAAAAGCTTGATGTGGCGGTGAAAGCGGCCATGGAAGACCCAAGTTTCCTTAAAGTGATCAAGGATTATGGCGTAAGAACTTATTATATGGATAACAAGGCTTATACCCAGTTTGCCATTGATAACTTCGAGAATGAAAAAGACGTTATTGAAAGAATGGGCGACGAGTAAATAAACGCTTCATTGACTGCATTTAAAAATCCAGCCTATTGGCTGGATTTCAAAAATATAACCCGAGAAACCTGTCTTCAATACCGGCTTCTCGGGTTTTTTAACAAATACCCAGCAGAATTCCCCCACTTCTAAAGTGGCGGGTAGTTCATAACTGGCTACTGCTATTTACCAGTCTGGCCAACCGCGTACGGAGCGCGTCGCACGCGGTTATCCATCTTGCAAAAATCAGGCAAAAACGCGGAAACGTTCTTCGTCGTCCATAAAGACTTTTTCACCGGCAGGCGCTTCAATGCTGCCAAACGGCATTTGCGCACGCAGTTTCCAGTTGGCGGGCAGGTTCCAGCGGGTTAATGTTTGCTCGTCAATAATGGGGTTGTAGTGCTGCAAAGAGGCGCCAATGTTGTGGTCTGCCAAAGCCAGCCATACTGCGTGCTGGGCAATGCCAGAGGCCTGCTCGGACCAGATCGGGAAGTTGTCTGCGTAAGCGGCAAATTTTTCCTGCAAACCTGTTACAACGTCTTGGTCTTCAAAGAACAGCACGGTACCGTAACCCGCTTTGAAACCGTTTATTTTGGCTTCGGTGGCAGCGAATGCATCGGCCGGCACAATGGCGCGCAGGGTGTCTTCAACAATTTGCCAGAAAGCGTCGTGCTCACCGTTAAACAGGATCACGGCACGCGAGCTTTGTGAGTTGAAAGAAGAAGGGGAATTGCGGATGGCTTCCTTGATCACGGATTCGATCGTGCTGTTGTCGGTGTTTACGTTGCGACCCAATGCGTAGATACTGCGGCGGGATTTCAATTTATCTAAAAAACTCATGTCTAACCCTTTTGAAAAAAATAATTATGCAGTTCCTGTTCATTTTTACTTTGCCATTCGGAACCTGACATGGCAATTAAACTTCTCATGACGGCAGTTTAACGGGCGGTCATGTCAAATAATAGGACTTCGGCTTGATTGGCTTGCTCAATTTGAATAAGCGGTTCGGCAGTCAGCTTGAGTGCGTCACCCGTGTGCAGTTCCTGGCCGTTAATGGTGATGTCACCCGTAACCACATGAATGTAGGCAATGCGATCATTGGCCAGGGTATATGCGGGTGCCTGGTTGCCGTTAAAGATACCGGCATACAGCCTGGCATCCTGGTGAATACGTACAGAGTCCTGTTCACCGGTTTCAGACGCGATCAGGCGCCAGTTGTCCTGTTTGTCCTCATCGTTAAAAACAGCTTCTTCATAGCTGGGTTCAACATCTTTCTGGTTGGGATAAAGCCAGATTTGCAGAAAATGGGATTCATCAGTGGCAGAAGGGTTGAACTCGCTATGCAAGACACCGGTACCGGCGCTCATGCGTTGAACCTGGCCACGACGCAAAATAGAACCATTGCCCATATTGTCTTTGTGCTCAAGCGCACCTGACAGTACATAACTGACAATTTCCATGTTTTCATGACCGTGGGTGCCAAAACCCTGGCCGGGTTCTACCCTGTCTTCATTAATAACCCGCAGCGGACCAAAACCCATTTGTTTGGGGTTGTAGTAGCTGCCAAATGAAAATGAGTGATGGCTATCCAACCAGCCGTGCTGGACGTGCCCTCGTTCATGACTTCTGGTAATAGATAACATGTCATATTCCTTTCATATAAGAACAGATTATTTGAAAATCTTTTTTTCTTATAAAAACTGTTTAAATTCAATATGTAGGTATTATGCTTTATTTAATTCCGATTGAAAAACGGAATGTTTTGTGTTGTATCATCAAAATATTTGAATATAATGGCCAGATCAACGATCAACGATCAACGATCAACGATCAACGATCAACG
>CAZPNE010000085.1:0-7372 GCA_964588255.1 uncultured Advenella sp.
CCTATAAGTATTCTCAAGGCCAGCCTTTCATCTATCCTCAGAATGATTTGTCATACACTGGCAATTTCCTGCGCATGATGTTTGCAACACCTTGTGAAGATTACAAAGTCAATGACGTTGTAGAACGTGCGCTTGATCGTATTTTCATCTTGCATGCTGATCACGAACAAAATGCATCGACATCTACCGTTCGTTTGTGTGGTTCTTCGGGTACCAATCCATTTGCCGCTATTGCTGCAGGTGTTGCGTGCCTGTGGGGTCCTGCTCATGGTGGTGCCAATGAAGCTTGCCTGAATATGCTTGAGCAAATTCAGGCCAACGGCGGCATTTCCAAAGTGGGTGAGTTCATGGAACAGGTCAAAGACAAAGAATCAGGTGTTCGCCTGATGGGCTTTGGTCACCGTGTGTACAAAAACTATGACCCACGTGCCAAACTGATGCAAGAAACTTGTAAAGAAGTGCTGACTGCATTAGGCCTCGAGAACGATCCCCTGTTCAAACTTGCCATGGAACTGGAGCGTATTGCGCTTGAAGACCCATACTTTGTTGAGCGTAAACTTTATCCTAACGTCGACTTCTACTCAGGTATTGTTCAGCGCGCAATTGGTATTCCAACATCACTGTTTACCGCCATTTTTGCGCTGGCCCGTACAGTAGGTTGGGTTGCGCAGTGGAACGAAATGATTTCTGATCCTGCATATAAGATCGGACGTCCACGTCAGCTGTTTACAGGTGATACCGCCCGTGATTTAGTGGAAATTTCCAAGCGTTAATTTCCAGCATAACATCTGCTTGTAGTTCATAAAAAACAACCCCTTCAGGTATCACCTTGAAGGGGTTGTTTTTTCAGGATTGGTAAAAGGAAAAAATTAATTGTTATAAGGACTGTTGAGGCAGTATTTACCTGCGCCACCCAGGAAAATAACCAGTGCTCCGATAAGAAATAGGGCAGGTAACTCGAGAGTCCAGCCACCTGAGCGGTTGAATGAAGACAGTTGCTCCATATGTGCAAAGAAAAAGACAAACAGCATATTCACCACAATAGCAAGGGCGGCAGGACGGGTATACAGGCCAATAATTACCATTATTGGCGCTACAATCTCGCCTACGTAAACACCGTAGGCGAGAAATGCGGGCAAGCCCTTCGCGGTTACCATGCCTATGACCGGGTCTATCCCGTTCGTGATTTTGGTTAAACCATGAAACAGGATCAGGAAGCCAATGGCTAGCCTAAGAAACAGTTTGGCAAGATCATCGCTTTTGAGCAAAACTTAATTTCCTTGTGATTGCTGGGCATCAACAACGGCCAGCGCGGTCATGTTGACAATGCGGCGTGTTGTTGCGCTAGTGGTAAGGATATGGACAGGTTTTGCGGCACCCAACAGGACAGGGCCCATCGCAATGCCGTTGCTACCCGTCATTTTCAGCATATTATAAGTAATATTGCCGGTATCAAGATTTGGCATGATCAACAGATTGGCGCGTCCTTTCAGCGTAGAGTCGGGGAAAGCATTAAGCCGGATTTTTTCTGACAATGCAGAATCGGCATGCATTTCGCCATCAACTTCCAGTAAGGGGGCACGTTCAGCGATAATTTCACGGGCATGTGCCATCTTCCGGGATGATTCGGTTGGGCGGCTACCAAAATTGGAGTGTGAAAGCAGGGCGATTTTAGGTACGATACCAAAGCGAATCATTTCTTCGGCGGCCTGGATGGTAATGTCGGCAATTTGCTCGGCGCTGGGGTTTTCATTAACGTGGGTATCACAAATGAACAGCGTTTCATCAGGTAGCATAAGCACGTTCATGGCGGCAAAAGTCTGGGCACCAGGTTTTAGGCCAATCACTTCCTCAACATATTTCAGCTGGTTGTCAAACTTGCTTGAAACACCGCAAATCATGGCATCGGCATCACCGCGTTCCATTAGCATGACGCTAATAAGCGTATTGTGTTTGCGAACCATGGCCTTGGCAATATTGGGGGTGACACCATCACGCGCTTTCAGTTTATAGTAGGCCTGCCAGGTATCATTGAAACGGCTGTCATCCTCTGGATTGACAATTTCAATGTTTTTGCCATTAACCAGGCGAAGACCCAGTTTTTCAATGCGCATATTGATAACGCCAGGGCGACCGACCAGAATCGGGTAAGCCAGCTTTTCATCAATAACGGTTTGGGCAGCATGCAGGATGCGCTCATCTTCTCCGTCGGCAAAAACGACGCGTTTGGGATCTGATTTTGCCTGCTTGTACAGCGGGCGCATTAACTGTCCAGAGCGGTAAATAAAGCTCATCAACTGGCTACGGTAAGCATCCATGTCTTCGATGGGTCGGGTAGCCACGCCAGAGTCCATGGCAGCCTGTGCAATGGCGGGTGCAATTTGTACAATAAGACGGGGGTCAAAAGGTTTTGGAATGATATATTCAGGACCGAAATTCAGGTCCTGGTCCTGGTAAACCGAGGCGACTTCATCATTTTGTTCGGCTTGAGCCAATTCGGCAATGGCGGTAACGCAAGCCAGTTTCATTTCCTCGGTAATACGCGTGGCGCCAACGTCAAGCGCGCCGCGGAAAATGAATGGGAAGCACAGTACGTTGTTGACCTGGTTGGGGTAGTCGGAGCGGCCGGTGGCAATAATACAATCGGGACGGGCGGCTTTGGCGTCTTCGGGCAGAATTTCAGGGTCGGGATTGGCAAGGGCCAAAATCAGGGGCTGATTGGCCATGGACTTGACCATGTCTTTGGTAAGAACGCCAGAAGTAGAGCAGCCTAGGAAAACATCGGCGTCTTTGATGACATCGGCCAGGGTGCGTTCGTTGGTGTCCTGGGCGTAGCGCGCCTTGTTTTCTTCCATGTTTTCATCACGACCTTTCCAGATCACGCCGCGTGAATCACAGACATAAATATTTTCTTTACTAATGCCGACCTTGGTGAGCAAATCAAGGCAGGCAATGGCAGCGGCGCCGGCGCCAGAGCAGACCAGCTTGACATCAGCTGGACTCTTGTTGACGACTTTCAGGCCGTTCAGGACAGCGGCTGAGGAAATAATTGCGGTGCCGTGCTGGTCATCATGAAAGACGGGAATACGCATGCGTTCGCGCAGTTTTTTTTCAATATAGAAACACTCAGGGGCCTTGATGTCTTCCAGGTTCACGCCGCCCAAAGTGGGTTCCAGGGCTGCAATGATGTCTACTAATTTATCTGGGTCACGTTCGGCAAGCTCAATATCAAAAACGTCTACGCCGGCAAATTTCTTGAACAGGCATCCTTTGCCTTCCATGACAGGTTTGGCAGCAAGGGGGCCGATATTGCCCAGGCCCAGCACGGCAGTACCGTTGGTAATTACGCCAACCAGATTGGAACGGGAGGTATATTTGGCCGCTGCTTCATCGCCATCATTGAAAATGGCCATACAGGCAGCGGCTACGCCGGGAGAGTAAGCCAGGGACAGATCATCCTGGTTGGCCAGTGGTTTGGTCGGTGTTACTGATATTTTACCTGGTGTGGGATAGGCGTGATAATCCAATGCCAGTTTAGTAAAATCGTGGTTCATAGTAGTGAAGACCCTATTGTATTTTTAGTTTGATGAATTTAATCTAATCGTGTTTATTAAGCAACGAATTATACAAATATACCAATTTGCCAGTGAGTCGGCATTAACAATCTTTTGTTTTTGAAAACTTTATGGCGAAAACCTTGGAGATTGGGGTTATACTTTTACGCTATTGGCTTTTGAGGCTAGTAAGTGCCTTCTGCCCCGCTATCCGCAATTCGGTCTAGCCGTAACGCGGAAGGTATTCCTGCATCCAAAGGGTGAAACACTCATACCGGTGAAGCGTTTATGACTACGGAAATTGAAAAGAAATCCACATCTTATTTATTCGGCAGCAATGCCCCATATGTCGAAGAGCTCTATGAAGCTTACTTAGACAATCCTGATTCAGCACCAGAAGAATGGCGTGCTTATTTTGATCAGTTGCAGCATTTGCCTGCAACCGACGGCTCCACTGGAACCCGTGATCAAAACCACAGCTCTGTCATTACTTCATTTGCCCAGCGTGCCAAAGCCAACGCTTTTGTCGTTCAGCAAATTTCGCCACTCAACCTTGAAGTAGCCGGCAAGCAGCTGCATGTACAGTCTCTTATTGCCGCCTATCGTTCGCTAGGTGTGCGTCTGGCAACCCTGGATCCCCTGAAACGTCGTGAACGCCCCGAAATTCCCGAGCTCGACCCAGCCTTTTACGGCCTGACCGAAGCCGATCTTGATGATGTGTATTCTGCTACGAATACTTACTTCACCAAAAAAACAACCATGACCCTGCGTGAAATTCTCAATGCCCTGCGCGATACTTATTGCCGCAGCATTGGTGCCGAGTTCATGCATATGTCCGATCCCGCCGCCAAGCGCTGGGTTCAAGAGCGCCTGGAGTCCATCCAAAGCAACCCCAATTTTGATGCCGAGCAGAAAAAACGTATTCTGCAGCAGCTGACCGAAGCCGAAGGCCTGGAACGTTTCCTGCATACCAAGTATGTTGGCCAGAAACGCTTCTCTCTTGAGGGTGGGGAAAGCTTTATTGCCTCAATGGATGAAATCGTTAATCATTCAGCCGACCGTGGCGTACATGAAATCGTGGTGGGCATGGCTCACCGTGGCCGTCTTAACATGCTGGTTAACATCATGGGTAAAATGCCTGGTGACCTGTTTGCCGAATTTGAAGGCAAACACGCAGAAGGCCTGACCGATGGTGACGTGAAATACCATAATGGTTTCTCTAGCGACCTGTCTACACGTAGCGGTCCGGTTCACCTGTCATTGGCATTTAACCCGTCTCACCTTGAAATTGTTAACCCTGTTGTAGAGGGTAGTGCACGTGCACGCCAGGAACGTCGTGAAAACGGCAAGCAGCAGGTTCTGCCCGTCCTGGTACACGGTGACTCGGCGTTTGCCGGTCAGGGCGTGGTTATGGAAACCCTTAACCTTGCGCAAACCCGTGGTTATGGTACCGGTGGTACGGTTCATATCGTTATCAATAACCAAATCGGCTTCACTACTTCTGATCCACGTGACGTACGTTCAACCCTGTATTGTACCGACGTTGTCAAAATGATCGAAGCACCCGTTTTCCACGTAAACGGTGACGACCCTGAAGCAGTTGCCTTTGTTTCCCAACTGGCCATAGACTATCGCATGAAGTTCGGCCATGATGTCGTGATCGATATCATCTGCTTCCGTAAACTGGGCCACAACGAGCAGGATACACCGGCATTAACACAGCCATTAATGTACAAAAGCATCAGTGTTCACCCCGGTACACGTAAACTGTATGGTGACAAACTGGTTGCCCAAGGCGTACTTGATGCCGACGGTCCAGACCAAATGGTCAAGGCGTACCGCCAGTTAATGGAAGATGGCCAGAAAACTGTCGAACCTGTTTTAACAGACTACAAAAACAAATATGCGATTGACTGGACACCGTTCCTGGGTGCCAAATGGACAGACGAAGGTGATACCGCCGTTCCATTGGCAGAACTGAAGCGTATTGGTGAAAAAATCACTACCGTTCCAGAAAATTTTACACCTCATAACCTGGTGAAAAAACTGCTGAACGACCGTCGCAATATGGCGGCAGGTGAGCAAAACCTTGACTGGGGTATGGGTGAGCACCTGGCATTTGCAACACTGGTGGCCTCGGGTTACTCCATTCGCATTACCGGTCAAGATTCTGGTCGTGGCACATTTACACACCGTCACGCTGTCTTGCACGATCAAAAACGTGAACGCTGGGATGACGGTACTTATATTCCTTTGCAAAACGTGACTGAGAACCAGGCGCCTTTTACCGTTATCGACTCCGTGCTTTCTGAAGAAGCGGTACTGGGCTTCGAATATGGCTATGCCTGCTCAGAACCTAATACCCTAACCATTTGGGAAGCCCAGTTTGGCGACTTCGTCAATGGTGCCCAGGTTGTGATTGACCAGTTCATTTCTTCTGGTGAGGCAAAATGGGGTCGCCAATGCGGTCTGACCATGATGCTGCCACACGGTTACGAAGGTCAGGGTCCAGAACATTCATCTGCCCGTATCGAGCGCTTCCTGCAATTGTGTGCCGATAACAATATGCAAGTGGTTCAGCCAACGAATGCTGCCCAGATTTTCCACTTGCTGCGTCGCCAGATGATCCGTCAGTTCCGCAAGCCTTTGGTAATCTTTACACCAAAATCTCTGCTGCGTAACAAAGATGCAACCTCTCCGTTAGCTGACTTGGCTACGGGTGAATTCCAGCCGGTCATCCCTGAAGTCAATGCAGACATCAAGGCTGATCAGGTCAAGCGTATTCTGGCTTGTTCCGGTAAGGTTTATTACGATCTGGTCAATGCCCGTACCGAACGTGAAGCCAATGATGTGGCCATTATTCGTGTTGAACAGTTGTATCCGTTTGCCCATAAGGCATTCGATGCGGAAATCAAGAAATATCCTAACGCCACAGAAGTTATCTGGGTTCAGGATGAGCCTCAGAATCAAGGACCATGGTTCTATATTCAGCACCATCTGTATGAGAACATGACTGCAGGCCAGAAACTGTCTTATGCGGGCCGCAATGCTTCTTCCTCTCCGGCTGTTGGCTATCTGGCCAAACACGTGGAACAGCAAAAAGCACTTATTGAACAGGCATTTGCGCCGAAATTAAAAGGTTTTATCCTAACCAAGTAATTGGACTAACATATTTTACGGATTAAAAAAAATGGCTATTATTGACGTTATCGTTCCCCAATTATCAGAATCAATTTCTGAAGCGACCCTGCTCGAATGGAAAAAGAAAGTAGGTGAAGCGGTTACCCAAGACGAAACCCTGATCGAAGTTGAAACAGATAAAGTGGTTCTTGAAGTTCCTGCACCCGCATCAGGCGTGATTGTTGAAATTGTAGAAGGCGATGGCAGTACCGTAACTGCAGAGCAGTTGTTGGCTAAAATTGACACCGAAGCAACCGTTGGTGCAACAGCCGCTCCCGCCCCTGCCGCCGAGGCTACTCCGGCTGCCGCTGCCGCACCTGTTGCTGCAGAAAGCAAATCCGTTAGTGGCGTAGCTTCTCCTGCCGCCAGCAAAATCCTGTCAGAAAAAGGCATCAGTGCTGATGATGTGGCCGGTTCCGGTCGTGACGGTCGCGTTACCAAAGCCGATGCGGTTGCTGCTTCTGCACCTGCCAAATCAGTCGCTGCGCCTGCTGCACCCCTGTCTGTTTCCCTGGATGGCCGTCCAGAACAGCGCGTTCCCATGACACGTCTGCGTGCTCGCGTTGCCGAGCGTTTGTTGCAATCCCAGTCTGAAAATGCAATCCTGACCACTTTCAACGAAGTCAACATGAAAGCGG
>CAZPNE010000086.1:0-7302 GCA_964588255.1 uncultured Advenella sp.
ATTCCAACATGGATATTGTTATTTCAGGGATACTTCCCCACTCATCGATTGCTTCCGAACTGGCCAGCCAAGCGGCCAAAGCCGCGCCAACCCTGTTTCAAAAACTGGAAAACAGCAAGGGAACCGTGCATTTGCTCGACCCCAACAAAACCGGCTGTACGCCTTTTGAATACTGGCAACTGGAGCACCGCCAATTTGCACCTGTTGGACAGCAAAATCATGCCGCCGGTCTTGGTCCGCTTTATGCCACCCACCCGCACAGCCGGGATCAGCCTGTCTGGCTGCTGGAGCTGGCACATATCGCGCTAGGCGCGGCCAATGCCACGTTACTCACCGCCGATGATCTGGTCATATCAGAATCGGAAAGCTTAGCATTATTTGAAAGTGCACAGGTTGTTTTTTCCGAGAGCCCTTTCAAATTACTGCAATTTGATACGCACCGCTGGCAGATGGACATTCCACCAGACATGGTGTTGCCGTCATTAAGCCCCAATGTGATTGCCAGCGGGTTTCTTTACGACTGGTGGCCACAAGATGCCGCCAGCCGTCAACTGCGTAAACTGCTTAATGCCCTGCAGGTAGAATGGCATGAGCACCCGGTCAACCAGGAACGGCAGCAAAAAAACCTGCCCCTTATTAATGGCGCCTGGGTCTTTGGTGGCGCCATGCCTTCACAATTGCAGGCAACACCCACCTCAAACCCGCCACACATCCTCCGACAGCTTGAAACCGCCCACCGCAAACAGGACTGGGGACACTGGCTGGCTACCCTGGCCCAGCTTGAACATGAAGTTTTTCTTACCTTGCTGGCCGAAAAAGATGCTAAGCTTATTCTGACCGGCTATGATCGGCTGGTTGTCCTTACGCCGGCTACCCTGCCCGCCTGGCTGGGTAAACTATTAAATCACAATCAAAAATGGAAGGACTGGTGGTGTCAGTAAAAATAAGTAATCGGGAACCCAACCCCGGCTTTCAGCAACAATTGGAAAACGCGGGTATTCATACCCTTCTGGCCCGGCTTTGGGCCTCCCGTGGCGTGAATGACCCTGCCCAAATACAACCGCAGTGGCAAAACATGCTGGCTCCTTCACTGCTGTCTGAAGTCAACCAGGCGGCCAGCCTGCTGGCCGATGCCATAGAGCAAAGAAAAAAGCTCCTGATTATTGCCGACTATGATTGTGATGGCGCCACGGCCTGTGCAGTAGGCATTCGAGCCCTGCGCCAGATGGGCGCTGATATTGATTTCCTGGTACCAAACCGCTTTGAAACCGGCTATGGCTTATCGCCAGCCGTTGTGAACCTGGCTTGCAAACACCCCAATGGCAAACCCGATATCCTGATTACCGTTGATAATGGCATTGCCAGTGTTGAAGGCGTGCTGGCGGCCCGGGAAGAAGACATTGATGTCATTGTGACCGATCACCACTTGCCTGGTGACACCCTGCCTGAGGCATTATGTATCGTCAACCCCAACAAACCAGGCTGCACGTTCCCCTCCAAAAGTCTGGCCGGTGTCGGTGTCATTTTTTATGTCATGCTGGCACTGCGGGCGGAAATGCGTAAACGCGGACACTTTGTCCCCAAAGGCGGGCCAAGGCTTGATAATCTTGCCGACCTGCTGGCGCTAGGCACCATCGCCGACGTTGTCAAGTTAGACAGCAATAACCGTTTGCTGGTTACCCAGGGACTTAATAAAATCCGTACGGGCCAATTGCAACCTGGCATAAAAGCACTATTCATGGTTGCCGGTGGCAATTTCAAGGAAGCCAGTGCTACTGACCTGGGCTTCAAGATTGGTCCTCGCATCAATGCTGCTGGCCGTCTGGCTGACATGAGCCTTGGCATTCGCTGCCTGATTACCGATGATGAAACCGAAGCCCTGAATCTGGCCCGGCAGCTTGATGAGATCAATCATCAACGGCGCTCCATAGAACATGAAATGAGCGAACAGGCCTTGGCCACGCTGGCCTCCCCTGAAAGCGCTCAATCGGCCAGCATTTGCGTCTTCAACGAAAGCTGGCATCAGGGGGTGGTTGGCATTGTGGCTTCCCGCCTGAAAGAGAAATTCTGGAAACCAACCTTGGCCTTTGCACCTGCTGACAATGATGAACTGCGCGGATCAGGGCGCTCCATACCCGAACTCCATCTACGTGATGCACTTGATCTGGTTTCCAAACGTCATCCTGGCATGATTCTCAAGTTTGGCGGTCACGCCATGGCGGCCGGGCTGTCACTTAAAACAGGGCAATTTGAAGCATTTTCACGTGCATTTAACGATGCCGTACAGGAAATGACCGGTAGCAGCAGTTTTGAACCCCTGCTTGAAACGGACGGTTCACTAGAACCTGTTTATGCCACGGCTGAAACCGCCTTGTTACTGCAAAACCAGGTTTGGGGTGCCGGCTTTCCCGCCCCGCTTTTCAGGGATGTTTACCGCATTCGCAACCAAAGACTGTTAAAGGACAAACATCTTAAATTACAGGTTGAACGCAACCAGGTCCTATACGATGCCATCTGGTTCAACCAGCAGGAATCCCTGCCTGAATATGCTGAGCTGGTGTATGAACTGGTGCCTAACCAATGGAATGGTGTGGTGTCGGCACAACTGCTTGTGAAACATGCAAGGGATGCCTGAAATGATGAAGAAACTTTACTGCCTGCCTGGCTTAATTGCATTTGCCTTTTTCATGGCAGGTTGCACAAACATGAATACCCCCAGCGCCCCCATTGATAATGTCATCAATACCGTTGGCGATGCCTTTGGCAATGTCTCCGGCCATCAATCAAGCAAACCATAAAATCTTTTCGTTGCAAATAGCCCTTTTCAGGGCTTTTTTGTTGTCATGCGTTTAAAATGTAAGGTTAGCAAAAAATAAAATTTGATCTTAGGAAATATAATGGAAGCCGAGCGCCAGAATCAAATCTCAGCAAACCTCGAAGATTACGCAGAACGCGAATCTGACCTTCGGGGGTATCTTTGACTACGAAGCAAAATCAGAACGCCTGCAAGTAGTTAATCTGGAACTTGAAAACCCAGACATCTGGAACAATCCCGAACACGCCCAGGAATTGGGTAAAGAAAAGAAAAGTCTTGAAAAAATCGTACTGGTGTTAAGCGAGTTACAGCAAAACATCAAGGATTCAATGGATCTGTACGAACTTGCTGCCATGGATGACGATGATGCCACCCTGATGGCCATTGAAGAAGATGCCAAAAAATACGCCGAAGTGCTGCAAGGCCTGGAATTCCGCCGTATGTTCTCCAACCCGGCCGACCCAATGAACTGCTTCCTGGATATCCAGGCAGGTGCTGGCGGTACCGAAGCCCAGGACTGGGCATCCATGCTGCTGCGTCAATATCTTCGCTATTGCGAAAACAAAGACTTCAAAACCGAAGTGCTTGAAATTTCCGATGGTGATGTGGCTGGTATCAAGTCCGCCACCATCAAAATCGAGGGCGATTATGCTTTCGGCTTTTTGCGTACTGAAAGCGGTGTACACCGCCTGGTTCGTAAAAGTCCATTCGACTCTTCCAATGGGCGTCACACGTCTTTTGCCAGTGTCTATGTTTACCCTGAAATCGATGACTCTGTTGAAATCGATATTAACCCGGCCGATTTGCGGGTAGATACCTACCGGGCCAGTGGTGCCGGTGGCCAGCACATTAACAAAACCGACTCGGCCGTACGTATTACCCACGGCCCCACCGGTATTGTTGTACAGTGCCAGAATGACCGCTCACAGCACCGGAATCGTGCCGAAGCCATGTCCATGCTGCGTTCAAAACTCTATGAGCTTGAAATGCGTAACCGCATGGCCGAGCAGCAAAAACTGGAAGACTCCAAAACCGAAGTGGGCTGGGGCCATCAAATCCGCTCTTACGTACTGGATCAAAGCCGCATTAAAGACTTACGCACCAATGTTGAAGTTTCCAATACCCAAAAAGTACTGGATGGTGACCTGGACATGTTCATTCAAGAAAGTCTGAAACAAGGTGTTTAAATGAGCAAAACCATTGCCATCGTTACCGGTTCGTCCAGAGGACTGGGGGCCGCGCTGGCCAGCCAGCTTGCCACACAGGTTAACCTGCTGGTCACCGTCGCCCGAACCGATAACCGGCAATTGCACGAGCTTGCCCGGCAGCACAATTGTCAGCATATTCATTACAGTGCCGATCTTGCCGACCCATCACAAATTAACGCAGTTACCCAAGATATTTTTTCACAACTGGATCAATCAGCCAGCCAATATATCCTGATCAACAACGCCGGTACACTGGGTCCTGTAGGGCAATACGACAGCCTTTGCACTGAAAAATCCCAGGACATCGCCTGCGCCTTCAACCTAAACGTCAATAGCATTATTGTATTAACTTCGGCTTTTTTGACTGCCACCCGAAATACCGGGGCCGATGTACGGGTCATTAACATTTCCTCTGGTGCCGGGCGTGCGCCTACCTCCGGCTGGGGAGTTTATTGCGCCACCAAGGCGGCTCTTGACATGTATACCCGCGTTGCCAAACAGGAAGCGCCCCATGCCAGGTTAGTTTCATTGGCGCCGGGCATCATTGATACCGGCATGCAACAGCAAATCCGCGCACTGGATCTTAACGATTTTCCCAATCGTTCACGCTTTACCCAGTTGCATGAAAAAGGCGAACTGTCCAATCCCGAACAACTCGCCCACAAAATTTTGAATTATTTACATCGTGATGATTTCGGCCAGACCGAAATTGATGATATTCGTCACTATTAATAAACCACAACCATGACAGAACAACTAACACCTACCGCTCCCGAACAAGATGAAAACCACCTGATTGCCGAACGTCGTGCCAAGCTGGACAAAATCCGTGAAGAAGGTATTGCCTTCCCTAACGATTTTGTACCCGAAGACAAGGCATTGAAACTGCATGAACAGTTTGATGCCCTCGACAAAGAAACCCTGGACCCGAAAAAAGTACCCGCCAAAGTGGCCGGCCGCATGATGCTCAAGCGTGTCATGGGCAAAGCCAGCTTTGCAACCATTCAGGACAGTAGCGGCCGCATTCAGATTTATCTGGACAAAAACTCGGTAGGAGAAGACACCTACAACCAGTTCAAGCAGTGGGATATTGGTGACATTATTGCCATAGAAGGCCGTGTATTCAAAACCAACAAGGGCGAGCTTTCCATTCATGCGGAAAACATTCGCCTGCTGGCTAAATCCCTGCGCCCATTACCCGATAAATTCCACGGCATTGCCGATCAGGAACTGCGTTACCGCCAACGCTATGTAGACCTGATCATGACCGAAGAAACGCGCAATACCTTCAAAACGCGTAGCAAGGCGATCAATGCCATTCGCTCTGTCATGCTAAACGCCGACTTCCTTGAAGTTGAAACTCCCATGTTGCACCCCATTCCAGGCGGTGCCGCAGCCAAACCGTTTGTAACGCATCACAATGCCCTGGACATGGAAATGTACTTGCGTATTGCCCCAGAGCTTTACCTGAAACGTCTGGTGGTCGGTGGCTTTGAACGTGTCTTTGAAATTAACCGCAACTTCCGTAACGAAGGGGTTAGCCCACGCCACAACCCGGAATTCACCATGATGGAATTCTATGCCGCTTACACCAATTACCAGTGGCTCATGAACTTTACTGAAAAACTGCTGCGTGATGTTGCCATTCAGGCTGCCGGCAGTGCGGTACTGACCCATCAGGGCCGTGAACTTGATTTAAGCAAACCCTTTGACCGCCTTACCATTGTTCAGGCCATTACCAAATATGCGCCCGAATACACCGAAGCACAGCTGGCCGATGAAGCGTTTTTACGCAATGAGCTGAAGAAATTCGGTGTTAATGCTTACGATGCCGTCATGTCCCGCGCAGGTATTGGTGCCCTGCAACTGGCTCTGTTTGAAGAAACCGCCGAAGCCAAATTGTGGAACCCGACCTTCATTATTGACTATCCCGTCGAGGTTTCACCTTTGGCACGCGCCTCTGATTCCGTTCCAGGCATTACCGAACGCTTTGAGCTGTTTATTACCGGCCGTGAAATTGCCAATGGCTTCTCTGAATTGAATGACCCAGAAGACCAGTCCGCCCGCTTCCTTGCCCAGGTAGAAGCCAAAGACGCCGGTGATGAAGAAGCCATGTTCTATGATGCCGATTATATCCGTGCACTGGAATACGGTATGCCACCGGCCGGCGGTTGCGGTATTGGCATTGACCGTCTGGTTATGCTGCTGACAGACAGCCCCAGCATTCGTGACGTCTTGCTCTTCCCGCATTTGCGTAAAGAAGGCTGATTTTCATTAATCAACACTACTTTTAAGTGTTGATGATATTTAAAAAGCCTGCATCATATACAAGTGACGCAGGCTTTTTTTATACAAGTCATTATTTTTGTTGTGCCACATAACGGGCCAACAGTTTGTCCAGTTGATTGGCAAATGCTTTCTGGTCTGCATGGTTAAACGCTTTTGGTCCACCGGTCTCAATACCGCTGCTACGCAATTCTTCCATCATGTCTCGAATGGCCAGTCGTTCCCGAATGTTTTCCGGAGAATACAGTTCACCCCGCGGATTCAAGGCAATGGCTTTTTTTTCAATGACTTCGGCAGCCAGGGGGATATCGGCGGTAATCACCAAATCACCTGATTGCACCTGCTCTACAATGTAGGCATCAGCCACATCAAAACCACGTGGTACCTGACGGGCCTGAATAAAAACAGAAGCCGGCACCATTAACATTTGATTGGCCACCAGGGTGGTGTTTATCTCCCAGCGCTTGGCTGCCCGAAACAGGATTTGTTTAATAACCACGGGACAGGCATCGGCATCAACCCATATTTTCATATTTATTTTATTTCCATTATGATTCATAAGCCGTCAAACATAATGCATGACCAGCTTATGATTCTGAACCGGTACGATTTCGGCATCCACGCCAAACAGGCGCTGCAAGTTTTGAGGTGTTATAACATCATTTGGCTTTCCGTGCAGTACCAATTCACCATTTTTCATGCCCATGATGTTGTCGGCATAGGCCGAGGCATAGTTGATGTCATGCAATACGATAATAATCGTGCGCTTGTACTTATCGGCAATCTGACGCAATAAGCCCATTAAATGACGGGCATGGAACATATCCAGGTTATTTAAAGGCTCATCCAGTAGCAGATAGTCGGTAGACTGGCAAAAAACCATCGCCACCAAAGCACGTTGCCGTTGCCCGCCCGATAAATCCGCCACAAACCGTGACGCCAGCTCTGCAAGATTGAACTGCGTCAGGGTTTGTTCCACAATTTCATGATCCT
>CAZPNE010000087.1:0-7274 GCA_964588255.1 uncultured Advenella sp.
GCCGGGCACTGCTGCTGTCCCGGGGTGACTTCCTGACCTTTGTCGAACGTCCGCTGTCACTCACGCTATTATTGATGGCACTTGGCCTGATCATCCTGGTGGCTTCACCCTCCATCCGCAAGAAACGTGAAGAAACGTTTGTCGAAGAGGAATAATCCTTGAATAAAAAAAGGCAGGTTAATACCTGCCTTTTTTTGGACTGTTTTCGACCCCTGTTCTTTGAAATAAGATAACACTACCAGGATAATGGTTAATCTTCCAGTTTACGTAAGCCTTGCTTAATAAAATGAAAACGGCAGTCTTCTTAAAAATAGTTACACTCTTCGCATTCATTTTATAAAGGTTTTCTGGCCTTTCTTTACCTTTCCGGAGATTACACAATGACATCCAAGTTCCTGACGCTGACCGGCCTCACGATTTCCCTGTTTGCGATGGGCACGGGTGCGGCACATGCCGAGTATCCTGAGCATCCCATCACGCTCGTTGTTCCTTTTGCCGCCGGTGGTCCTACCGATGTAGTCGCCCGCTCCCTGGGTGCCGAACTGGGTAAAATCCTGAATCAACCCATTGTTGTTGAAAATAAAACCGGTGCCGGTGGCACAGTAGCCGCGGGCTATGTTGCCAATACAAAACCCGATGGCTATACCTATTTCCTTCACCATAATGGCATGGCAACGGCACCTGCCCTGTATAAAAACCTGAGATTCGATCCGCTTAACAGCTTTGAATATGTCGGTGAAGTAGTTGACGTCCCCATGACCCTGTTGGCCCGTGCCGATTTCCCGCCCAACAACCTGCAGGAATTTATTGAATACGCCAAGCAAAATGGCGATGCCATCAACCTGGCCAATGCCGGCCCGGGAGCGGTTTCACAACTGTGTGGTTCATTACTGCAACAGGCCATTGATACCAAATTCACCACCATCCCTTTCCAGGGAACCGGTCCTGCCATGACAGCCTTGCTAGGCAAACAGGTTGACATCCTGTGTGACCAAACCACACAAACCATTCCACACATTGACGCAAAAACCGTCAAGTTCTATGGTGTCACCACTAAAGACCGTATCAGCAAACTGCCTGATGCCCCCACCCTTGACGAGCAAGGCCTGAAAGGTTTTGATTTTAAAGTCTGGCATGGTATTTATGCACCTAAAGACACACCTGAACCGGTCATTACCAAATTCAATGCTGCCCTTAAAGAGGCCCTCAAATCAGAGCCCTTTCAAAAGAAAATGGCTGATCTTGGCGCAGAAATCGTGAGCGAAGAAAGACAAACCCCTGAGTCCCTGAAAAACTGGGTAGACACCGAAATTAAAAAATGGGGTCCTATCCTGCAAGCCGAAGGCATGAACGTTAACTAATCGTTAAACGGTTTTCAGCGACAACCATCAAAAACATCCCAGACCGCTTTTTAATCAAGCCTCTGGGATGTTTTTTGTTTTATTAATTTTTTGGTTTCCGGGAGGCGGAAAACTGGATCTTCAATTCAAGGCCTTGATTTCAATATCTGCCTCACCCTTATCCGAAGACACCCACACCGTCCCATCCTGCACATTGAAATGCAGGATCATGTTACGGCCTGCCAGGGCCGCCAGTTTTTGGGTTGATTCCACCGGCAATACATAAACTTTCAAATTACGTGCCCGCTCAAGTTTGCCTGCCGTGTTTGCCCACCAAGTAGCAGCATTACGCCCGTACGACAGCACCACAACCTGCCCGGCACGACCACAGGCCTTTAACAAACGCCGTTCATCGGGCAAGCCGGTTTCTATCCATTGCAAAATCGTGCCAGTCAGGTCTTTACGCCATAAATCGGGCTCATCCGCTTCACTCAGGCCACGCGTAAAAGCCAGCATTTCATCACCGTTTTCATACAGTGCATAGGCCAGGATACGAATCATGAGTCTTTCTTCCGTTTCCGATGGATGTTTGGCGACGGTAATGGCATGACTGCCATAATAAGAACGGTCATTATCGGCAATATTGATTTCTGCTTTATATATCGTTGCACTGAGTGCCATGAATTAATTATCCTTTTCTAAAACCGGTGTCAGGCTGAACCAGGTATTCACGGTTTGCCCTGGCAAGACATCTTGCCCCCCGACTTCCCGGGCTGCATGAGTATGCCGCATATTAAAGCAATCAGTCACATTACTAAAGGGCTCGGCACAAAACCAGGGTACCCCTTCCGGACTGTAGACAATCAGGAAATCAAACGGCGCATCAGCCGTCATGGTCAGTTTGCGCCTCTCATCTGGCCAGCTAATTTGCGCTTCATGTTCCCAATCCATGAAAGGAGTATCCAGCGCATGCCTGGCAACCTCAATACCCTGTGCCATTTCCCGGGTAAGCGGGTGTTCATCCAGTTTTACCGGCATAACATCCTGGTCACCATACCAGGCTTTGCCTACCCGTGCCTTCAAGCGTGTATGTTCATTTTTTGGAAAATAAGGGTGATGCCCCATGCCAAGCGGCATGCTTTGCGGCCCGGTATTACTGATATTCAAGTACACGGTCAGATTGTTTTCATCCAGTTCAAACACCTGTCCTGCCTTGAACGCAAAAGGCCAGTGATCAGGCTCATGGGTGTACTCAAGCACCAGCCGGGTGTCAGTATGTTCCTTGACCTGCCACTGCCGGTTACGCAAAAACCCATGAATGCTATGCGGTGACTCTTTTTTCAGGGAAGGATAATGAATGCTGCGGCCTTCATACATGAAACGGCCATCACGGATACGACCGGCCCATGGCACTAGCGGAAAACTGGCCATTTCAGACACATTCGCATTTTGCACATGAACGGGATCAACCGGGCGTAGCCAATGATATTCCCTGTTTGCCAGCACATGTTTATAAGCGACGATCGCCCCACCAATATGGGGAGCCACCACCAAACGGGCATTACCCGCTTTCAGTTCAAGACATTGCCGCATCTTTATTCCTTTTGTCTTTACGTCTTTCGCGTTCAAGCCAGGCCAGGCCTTCACGGGTACGACCTGCCGGACGATACTCACATCCTATCCAGTGCGGGTACGCCAGTTGCCTGAGCAGGTCAAACAGGTAGTCCATATTTATTTCCCCGTTATCGGGTTCATGCCGGTGGGGGACACCGGCAATCTGCAAATGACCTACCCGGCCTGTGGGTATATAGGTAGCCAGCTTTCTGCTTAAATCACCCTCAACAATCTGGCAGTGGTACAAGTCCATTTGCACCTTGATATTGCGCAAATTAAGCAATTGCACGATCTGGTGGGCCTGCTGCTGGGTGGTTAAAAAATAACCCGGCATGTCAACCGGATTAATAGGCTCAATCAATAACTCAACGCCGGCTTTGGCAGCCAGTGCTGCCGCCCGTGACAGGTTCTGGCAATAACATTCATACGCTACTGCCGGATCAAGCCCGCCAGGCACAATGCCTGCCATGAAATGAACACGCCGGTTGCCCAGCATCACGGCATATTCCAGGGCCTTCTCGACACCGGCCAGACATTCCGCCTGCCTACCGGGCAAACAGGCCAGCCCACGCTCACCAGCATCCCAATTACCAGGTACGGCATTGAACAAGACCTGCTCAAGTCCGTTAAGCGACAGTTGCCGGCTTATTTCTGCTGCACTGTACGCATAGGGAAACAAAAATTCCACCCCCTTGAATTGATCGTTTGCCGCCAGGGCAAAGCGTTCAAGAAAGGGTACTTCGGTATACATCATGGAAAGATTGGCGGCAAACTTGAGCATGGCTATTCTTTTGTTATTACTGTTTTCATTAATGCATCATGCTTCCCAGGAAATCATTTTGCCCGGGTTCAGGATGTTTTTCGGATCATAGGCATGCTTGAGCAAACGCATCAGGTGTATGGCATCTTCACCATGCTCCATTTTCAGGAAATTCATTTTGTGAATACCAATACCATGCTCACCGGTGCAGGTACCATCCATATCAATGGCTCGCTGCACTACCCGGTTATTGATTTCTTCAGCCATTGTCCACTCATGGGGATCTTCAGGGTCGATCATCATGAGTACGTGGAAATTGCCATCACCCACATGCCCCAGGATAGACCATGGGAAAGGTTTACCCTCCAGGTCTTTGACTGTTTCGGTAACGCATTCAGCCAGTCGGGAAATAGGTACGCATACATCAGTGGTAATAGAGCGTGCACCGGGACGCAATTGCAGGCAGGCAAAGTACAGGTTATGCCGTGCGGTCCACAAACGGTTACGGTCTTCCTGATGCTCGGCCCATTCAAAATCCATACCACCATTATCTTTGGTGATTTCCTGCACGATCTCAATCTGTTCCTTGACACTGGAAGCGGAACCGGTAAATTCAAACAACAGCACCGGGGTTTCTTTCAGGCTCAGCTTGCTGTATTGGTTGGCTGCCTTCACGCCCTGCTCATCAATAAACTCGACCCGACCAATTTCGATACCCGTTTGCATAATCTGGTTGACACACTCTACCGCGGACGCCAGGTTCTCGAAGTTGCAAATGGCGGCAGAGATAGCCTCGGGGATAGGGTACACACGCACGGTGATTTCAACAATAATACCCAGTGTGCCTTCACTGCCTACAAAAAGACGGGTCAGATCATAGCCGGCCGATGATTTACGGGCATGACTGCCTGTGCGAATAATTTTGCCATCAGCCGTGACCACTTTAAGGGAAACCACATTTTCACGCATGGTGCCATAACGCACGGCATTGGTACCCGAGGCACGGGTGGCCGTCATGCCGCCAATAGAGGCATGCGCACCCGGATCAATCGGGAAAAACAGGCCCGTATGCCTGATTTCCTCATTTAGCTGGGTGCGGATCACGCCCGGCTCCACCGTCACAGTGAAGTCACCGGGGCTGACGGCCAGCACCTTGTTCATTTCCGTAAAATCCAGGGAGATACCGCCTTCAATCGCCAGTACATGGCCTTCAATGGAAGAACCAATACCAAACGGAATCAGGGGCACATCATACTGGTTGCATAAATTGACAACCGTCACCACTTCATCGGCATTATGCGGAAAAATAACCGCCTCGGGTGGACAGGCCGGATAAGGAGACTCATCACTACCGTGATGTTCGCGCACGGCTTGCGTGGTTATGAAGCGGTCACCAAAAGCGGCCTTGAAGGCGGCGCGCGCTTCATCAGACAGTTTGCGTACTTCTTTCATGGGGGAGTTATAACTCATTCTCTTTCTATCCTGTAAATTGTCTTGCTGAACCGTTAATCCACAATACGGCCGGCGTTGAAAATATCCTGGGGATTAATCAGGTTCTTGATGGCGCTCATCAAGTCCAGTTCTTCCTGGCTGCGGCTGTATTTCAAAAATGGTTTCTTGATTCGCCCAATGCCATGCTCGGCGGAAATGCTTCCGCCAAACCCAGAGGCAGTCTGATAAACCAGCTCTTCAACGGCAAAGATTTCCGTCGCTTGCAGCTTGCCGGTGGTCAGGTGCAAGTTGCCATCACCCAGATGACCAAACAGCAGGTTGATGGCATGGGGGTATTCTTTTTCAAGGACTGCGGTCACTTGTTCAATAAAAGCCGGCATGTGTTTTAACGGTATGCCAATATCAAAGGCCACATATGGTTTGATACTGCGCAAAATTTCACCAATGGCATCACGAATCTGCCAGAGTGAATCGCTCTGCTCCAGGGTTTGCGGCACAATCACGTCACGGCCAATTTCATTTTCAATGAGGAATTCAAGGAAAGCATGAAAACCATCATGAAACACGGGCTTGTCAGCGCCCTCAATTTCTAGCAGCACATAAATGGGATAGTGCCCCTCAAAGGGCAGTTCTTTGTTTGCATGCAAGGCAGCCTGTACCAGGTAGCTTTGCCACATGACCTCGAAACTCGATAAATCAGGCAAGGCAGAACGTGCCTCTTTCAGCATACGGGTAACGTGGTCAAAAGAATCCAGGGCCACCAGGGCGGTGGCCCGGGTTTGTGGGTTGGGAAACAGGCGCAGGGACAAACGGGTAATAATGCCCAAGCGGCCTTCGGTGCCAATGAACAGATGCTTGAGATCCAGGCCGGTATTATTCTTGATAAGCCGTTTAAGCATATTCAATATGGTGCCATCAGGAAGCACGACTTCCATGCCCAGTACCAGATCACGGGTAGTGCCATAACGCAGCACCTTGTTGCCACCGGCATTGGTGGAAACATTGCCACCAATCAGGCAGGAACCCCGCGAACCGAAATCCAGCGGGAAATACCAATCTTCCTGCTGAACGGCCTGGCACAGGTTTTCCAGTATGACCCCTGCCTGCACAATGGCAACACCCCCAATGGTGTCAATTTCTTCCACACGGTTCATGCTTTCCAGGGAAATAACCACATCGCCTTCATCGGGACTTGCACCACCGGCCAAACCGGTAAGGCCACCCTGTATGGTGATTTTCCTGTTTTCAGCCGCACAGGTTTTTACAATCGCCGAGACCTGTTCGGTGGACACTGGCCGAAACACGACCACTGGCATGGCACCTTCATAACCGCTCATGTCAGCCGTGTGACGCTGCATTTGGTCCGGGCTGACAAGGTGTGGCACACTGGCCAGCAAAGCATCAAATGATGGGGAACTGTTTTTCATTTTATCCTTCTAGCTGCTAATTGCTTCAACTCTCAATAATAACTTCTTGTGTGGCAACTTATTGATCCTTTCATACCCACGATACAAAATTGATCACGCAAGAAAAAACCTCGCACAAGGCGAGGTTTTTTACTGACATCCGGTATAAGGAAGACTGCTTATATCTTTGGCAAGACAGGTATCAACCTGCCCTGTTATCAGATAAGGCGAGAGGCTTCGATCAGACGTACAACACTCCACGATTTACTGCGTGAAATGGGACGACCTTCAGCGATTTCCACTGTATCGCCTTCGTTATACTGGTTTGCTTCGTCGTGCGCTTTGTATTTGTTTGAGCGGACAATGATTTTGCCATACAAAGGATGCTTAACACGGCGCTCAACTTGAACAACCACTGTTTTATCCATTTTGTTGCTAACCACTTTGCCGACCAAGGTACGCTGACGTTTAGCGGGTGTGTTTTGAGTTTCGCTCATATTACTTCCCTGCTTTCTCAGTTAATAGCGTACGAACGCGAGCAATATCACGGCGTACTTTACCAATCTGACTGGTGTTAGAAAGTTGCTGGGTAGCACGCTGCATACGCAGGTTGAATTGTGCTCTCAACAAGCTCTCGAGCTCTTTACTCAGCTCGGTTGCGTCTTTTGAACGTAGTTCACTAGCTTTCATAAAGATCCCCTT
>CAZPNE010000088.1:0-7220 GCA_964588255.1 uncultured Advenella sp.
GCCGGGCACTGCTGCTGTCCCGGGGTGACTTCCTGACCTTTGTCGAACGTCCGCTATCGCTCACGCTGTTATTGATGGCCGCAGGTCTGGTGATTCTGGTCGCCCTGCCATCCATCCGCAAGAAACGTGAAGAAACGTTTGTCGAAGAGGAATGAAGATAGTTAATTGGCTGTTTGCTGGCAAATAAACCTTGCCATGCAAAAAAACGCCCTTGATGTCATTCAGGCATCAAGGGCGTTTTTTTGTTCGGACTGGCAATATAAAGCGTGAATGTTTAAGCAATTTTGATAAGATAGTAATCAATTACTATCTTCAAGGTGATATATGGAAACCACGGGCAAGAAACTGACTGCGGCCGAGCGCAAGTCAATGACTGTTACTTCAGTTGTTGAACTGGCGGGTGTTCTTAATCCAGCAAATATCACAACTGCCGCCATTGCCAAAGAAATGAATTTGACACAGGGCGCCTTGTTCCGTCACTTTTCCAATAAAGAGGCCATCTGGGAGGAGGTGATGACTTGGGTTGAGCAAACCCTTTTCGGGCGGGTCATGAAAGCGATAGAGAGTAATCCACATTCTGCGGTGGCAGCACTGGAAAGCGTATTCATGCAGCATGTTGATTTTGTGCTTACCTACCCAGGGGTACCCAGGATCTTGTTTGGTGAATTGCAGCATGTCGAAGCCACACCCGCCAAGCGGATTGTTCAGGATTTAATCCAACGCTATGGAGAGCGCATCAAGCAGTTGCTTGAGCAGGGTAAGGCACAAAAAGAGATTGTTTTCGATCTGGATTCGGGGGCAGCGGCAATCCTGTTTGTAGGCACGCTCCAGGGTTTGGTGATGCAATCCCTGCTTGCGGGTGAGATTCAATTAATCAATAAAAATGCCCAATCGGTGTTTGCTTTGTATCTACGTTCAATCAGGAGCTAAAAATGGCCAGAATTTCCATGCGGTCAAGAAAACTGGGTCTGTTGCTGATCATTTTGCCCCTGTTGGTTTTATTTGCTTATGTGGTAATCCGTACTGGCCCTCTGGCACCGGTACCGGTTACGGTCACACAGGCCAAAATCCAGGCGGTTTCGCCAGCGGTGTTTGGGGTCGGGACGGTCAGTGCCCGTTCCACGTATAAAATTGGCCCAGTCATGACGGGCAGATTGCTTGATGTATCGGTCAATGTCGGTGACAGGATCGATGCGGGGCAGTTGCTTGGGGAAATGGATCCGGTTGATCTTGATGAGCGGATCCGTTCCCAGGAAATAGCGCTTAAACGGGCTGGTTTGCAGCATACTCAGGCCAAAGTCAAATTTGAACATGCCGGTGTGCAGCTTAAGCGTTACCGTAAATTGTTCGCTTCGCGTTCAAGCAGTGAAGAAAGCCTGAATATTATGGAACAGGAGTATCGGGTTACGCAGGCAGGGCTTGATGCGGCGGCAGAAGATATTACCAAGGCAAGGGCTGATCTGGATGCCTTGATGAACCAGAGAAAATCACTGCGATTGATTGCACCTGCCGGCGGCATCGTGACCTTGCGCAATGTGGATCCCGGTTCTACGGTGGTTGCGGGGCAGGCAGTGCTTGAAATAGTTAATCCGGCAGAAGTTTGGATTGAGGGCCGTTTTGATCAATCCAGTGCCATTGGACTAGCGGCCGATTTGCCAGCCAGTATTGTGTTGCGTACGCGCGGACATGAAGTGTTCCCTGGCAAAGTATCACGAATAGAGCCGAAGGCGGATATGGTTACTGAAGAAATGCTGGCAAAAGTGAGTTTCGTTTCTTTGCCTGAACGGATCCCCTCGTTGGGAGAGCTCAGTGAGGTAACGGTGCATTTGCCTGAAATACCCGGTTTTGTGGTTATTCCCAATGCTTCACTGGTGCGGGTAGGGAACCGGCAGGGTGTCTGGCGGGTAGTTGATAAAAAGTTGCAGTTTGTTCCCGTGGAGCTCGGTGTGATGGATCTGGACGGCAATGTGCAGGTCATGTCGGGGATACAGGAAGGCGACCAGGTTGTTGTATATAGCGAGAAAGCGTTGACGGCCAATAGCCGGGTCCTGATTTCCGATCAAATTCCAGGGGTGGCAAATGATTAACCTGGCTTCCCGGGATATCTTGCACTCTTGGGGTAAATTTATTTTTACAGGTATGGGGTTGGGTCTGCTTATCGGGGTTACCCTGGTTATGGCGGGCGTATACCGGGGACTGGTTAGCGATGGCAAATCATTGCTGGACAATAGTGGAGCCGATGTCTGGGTTGTGCAACAGGATACACTGGGTCCCTATGCAGAACCTTCAAGCCTGAATGATGATGTGTATCGTGGCATCCTTGGTATTCCTGGTGTTGAACAGGCAACTAATATTACCTACCTGACCATGCAGGTTCGTCATAATGATACGGACGTTCGTGTGATGGTGGTAGGGATTGCGCCGGGAATGGCTGGAAAAACACCCGGCTGGCCCCGGTTTCTGGTGGCGGGGCGGCATATCACGCGCAGTCATTATGAAGCTGTTGCGGATATCGCCACTGGCTTGAAGCTGGGCGATAAGATAACTTTGCGTCGTAACCAATATACGGTTGTTGGTTTGACCCGGCGCATGGTGTCTTCAGGTGGTGACCCGATGGTGTTTATTCCCCTGAAGGACGCTCAAGAGGCCCAGTTCCTGAAAAATAACGAGGCCATCTGGCTGGATCGGCGTAAAACGCAGGCCAATCCCGAATTCAATCGGCCGAATGTGCCCGGTTTGCTTGACAGCATTCTTACCTCAAGAACCAGTAACCTGTCGGTCAATTCGGTGCTGGTGACCTTAAAAGAGGGAGTTGATCCGGTGCAGGTCATCACCAACATAGAACGCTGGAAATACCTGACGGCTTACGGGCGGGCAGATATGGAAGATATCCTGGTCGGTAAAATGATTGCCACATCAGCACGTCAGATTGCCATGTTTCTGATTATTCTGGCGGTCGTGAGCGCTGCGATTGTCGCTTTTATTATTTATACGTTAACGATGGATAAAATACGGGAAATTGCGGTGTTAAAGCTGATTGGTACCCGAAATTTCACGATCGCATCCATGATTGTGCAACAGTCCGTGGTGCTGGGTATTATCGGATTTGTGGTGGGTAAAATCACCTCCAGTTTTTCTGCGCCTTATTTTCCCAAGTATGTCCTCATCATGCCCGAAGATTCAATCATGGGTTTTGTGGCGGTGATGATTATTTGCATATTGGCCAGCCTGGTGGCGATTCGCATGGCATTGCGGGTTGATCCGGCTGAAGCGGTTGGGGGGTAATGTTAATGTCACAACGTGTTGGTGGTGTCAGAATCGAGAACCTGAAAAAGCAGTATGGACAGGGGGAAAATGCATTCCTTGCCCTTAAAGACGTGAATATGCAGGTTGCGCCCGGAGAAGTGGTAGGGCTTATCGGTCCATCGGGTTCGGGCAAAAGCACCTTGCTTAAATGCCTGGGGGCTATTATTGATCCCACCGAGGGAGTCATGAAGCTGGGTGATCAGGTCATTTATGACCAGGGTTGGAAAGTGCGTGATTTGCGCGCCTTAAGGCGCGATAAAATCGGTTTTGTCTTCCAGGCCCCTTATCTTATCCCGTTTCTTGATGTGGTCGATAATGTGGCTTTGCTTCCTATGCTGGCCGGCGTGCCCAATGGCCAGGCAAGGGAGAAGGCCTTGCATTTGCTGGAAGCGCTTGATGTGGCGCATCGGGCCCAGGCGATGCCCTCCCAGTTGTCCGGTGGTGAGCAGCAGCGGGTTGCCATTGCCAGGGGCCTGGTTAACCGGCCACCGATTATTTTGGCTGACGAACCGACTGCCCCTTTGGATAGCGAGCGGGCACTGGCGGTTATCCGTATCCTGAATGACATGGCCCGCGAGTATGAAACCGCTATTATTGTCGTGACGCATGATGAGAAAATCATTCCCACTTTCAAGCGTATTTATCATATCCGGGACGGGATTACCTATGAAGAGGCCGGGCAGGGGCGTCCCATCAATTGAGGGACGCTGTTGTTACGCTGTTTTTTCTTTTTGCCAGAAAACATCCTGGCGCCCGGCTTCTTTGTTAAGGATACGGGCAAGCATGAAAAAATAATCGGACAGGCGGTTCAGGTATTGCCTGCCGACATCGCTTAGGGGTTCGCGTTGGTCGAGGGCAACCAGACTGCGTTCAGCCCGTCTGCAAATGCTGCGGCAGACATGAGCCAGGCTTGCCTGGCGTGTGCCGCCGGGCAGGATAAATTCTTTTAAGGGAGGCAGGCAGGCCAGTGAGTGTTCGATTTCTGTTTCCAGAAAAGTCACATGGCTTTCTGCCAGTGCCGTATAACCGGGCACACACAGTTCCGAACCCAGGTCAAACAAATGGTGCTGAATGCGTTCCAAGGCGGCAGAGACGCCATTGGGTAGTTGTTCGCAGGCCAGTAAGCCGATAAAACTGTTGAGCTCGTCAACCTGGCCAATCGCTTCAATGCGGGCATCATTTTTGGCAATGCGGGAACCGTCCCCCAGGCTGGTTGTGCCGGCATCACCTGTTTTGGTAACGATCGACGTTAAACGGTCAGGCATGTTATATCCTTTTTCAGGCAGTTTATGGTTGGGTAAATTAAAAAGAGCCATCAAAAGATGGCTCTTTTTTTATTTCACCAGAAAATTATTTTTTCTCTTGGGGAATAATGGTAACGGGGCAAACGCCGGCATTGATGATGGCGTAGCTGACGCTACCCAGAACACCGCTGAAGACGGGGTTGGTGCCACGTGAACCCATGACGATTAATTCGATGCGGTCTTCGCCTTTGGCACTGTTGCGAACTTCTTCAATAATACGTTCTTTGGGGTCACCGATATCCAGTTTAAGATTATAGGTAATGCCAGCTGTTTTCAGTTTATCCTCAACACCTTCGGTCGCTTCCTTGAATAGCTGTTGCTGGTACTCCTCAAGGTCTGATTTGTTGAAGAATGTTTTGGCATGAACAGTTCTGAAACTGGGTTGAACATTAAGCAGCAGAATTTTAAAACTGGATACTTTTGCCAGGGAAATTGCCCAGTCCAATGCCTTGACGGCGTTGGACGAACCATCGAAGGGGACTAATATTGTTTTTGTCATTCATTGCTCCAAAGTTACTGATATATTTTTAAGTCAAATTACAAGTACAAATTACATTCTAACGTAGTTTTTTAATACGTGAAATGAAATGTCTTTAGGCCTGTAAAGTAATTCATTTTCTGTTTTTCAGCCTAAACTTGTGTACTATAAAACGATGGGTTTTCTTGTGAGTAAGGAGTTTTCATGAAAAAAATGCTAATGGCGGCAGTGCTGGGTCTAGCCAGTGTGCTGACGGTTGGCCCTGTATTGGCTCAGAATGAGGCCAGTGCCACTGGAGAGGTTCGTCGAATCCAGGCAGATAAAGGTAAAATTACCATCAAGCATGGCCCGATTGCCGATCTGAAGTTGCCGGCGATGACATTGATTTACAACATCAACCCGGGTTTGCTAAAAGATATCAACCCGGGCGATGAAGTCAAGTTCAAGGCATTGCATCAGGACAATCAGTATATTATTACGGAAATCCGTAAGTAGCCGGTGACGTTACGCAAATTGCCCCTGCATGGCTGTTGTTGTTTCAATGGATGGCAGGCCATGCAGGGGCAATGAAGACGGTTCGTCTTGCTGGAATTACAGTACGTAATGGGCCAGATCATGGCTTTGGGCGGTTTCTTCCAGTTTGCTGTTTACGTAGTCGGCATCAATGCGAATGGTTGCTTCGTTGCTGGCTGTTGCGTCAAAGGAAAGGTCTTCCAGCAGTTTTTCCATGACGGTATACAGTCTGCGGGCGCCAATGTTTTCGGTGCGCTCATTAACGTCAAATGCCAGCTCCGCAAGCCGTTTGATCCCTTCATCGGTAAAGTCCAGATGAACGTCTTCGGTGGCCATCAGGGCAGAGTATTGCTTGATTAGGGAATAATCGGTGCTGCTCAGGATTTCAACGAAGTCTTCGGCAGTTAGCGAATCCAGTTCAACCCTGATTGGAAAACGGCCTTGCAGTTCGGGAATCAGGTCGGAAGGGCGTGACAGGTGGAAAGCACCGGAGGCAATGAACAGGATGTGATCGGTCTTGATCATGCCGTATTTGGTGTTGACGGTTGTGCCTTCAACCAGGGGTAGCAGGTCGCGCTGCACACCTTGGCGGGAAACGTCGGCGCTGCTTTGTGACTGGCGCACGGCGATTTTGTCAATTTCGTCCAGGAAGACAATGCCGTTCTGTTCGGCATTTTTAACCGCTGCGTTGCGGATTTCCTCGTCATTGACGCGTTTTGCCGCTTCTTCTTCAACCAGAAGCTTGAACGCGTTTTTAACGGTCATTTTTTGCGTTTTTTTCTTGTCGCGGTTTAGTCCGGCAAACATGCCTTTCAATTGCTCGGTCATGTCTTCCATGCCCGGAGGCGCCATGATTTCCATTTGTGGCAATTGTTGTGCCACGTCAATTTCAATTTCGAGGTCATCGATTTTGTTTTCACGCAAGCGTTTGCGGAAATTCTGGCGTGCGCTGTTTTCTTCGCGGATGGGGTTTCCGTTGGCATCACGGGCGGGCGCCACCAGCACATCAAGGATTCGGTCTTCGGCGGCATCTTCGGCCTGGGTGCGCACGCGGCGCATTTCCAGTTCGCGGGTTTGCTTGACTGAAATATCAACCAGGTCACGAATGATGGTGTCGACATCGCGGCCAACATAGCCGACTTCAGTGAACTTGGTGGCTTCGACCTTGATAAAGGGGGCATTGGCCAGTTTGGCCAGCCTGCGGGCGATTTCGGTTTTTCCGACACCGGTGGGGCCGATCATGAGAATGTTTTTGGGGGAAATTTCGTGGCGCAAGGGTTCTGCCACCTGCTGGCGGCGCCAGCGGTTACGCAGGGCTACCGCAACGGATTTTTTGGCCTTTTGCTGGCCGATAATGTTTTTGTCCAGTTCAGAGACAATTTCTTTGGGCGTCATTACGCTGGTTGTCATGAGAGATCCTGATTAAAGCGTTTCAACAACGTGATTCTGGTTAGTATAAATACACAGATCACCGGCGATTTCAAGAGATTTTTTAACGACTTCGGCAGGCGTCAGGTTTGTATTGTGAAGCAGGGCCAGGGCGGCAGATTGCGCATAAGCACCGCCTGAGCCGATGGCGGCAAGGCTGTGTTCGGGTTCAAGGACATCGCCATTGCCGG
>CAZPNE010000089.1:0-7192 GCA_964588255.1 uncultured Advenella sp.
TGGCATCCATGTCGGTATGCTGCTCCCAGGCTTCGGGAATCATCATCATCATGGCATGGGCCAGCGAATAACCCGATGTCACCAGCAACTCCAGGCAATTGTCAAACGTGGCCGTATCCGACTGACCTTCGTAAACGATAGGATAAAGTTTTTGCAGGTCATTGCCCAACACTGCCGATTCCATCATGCCTTCGCGGGCACGCAGCCAGTTGAAGTTGCCTTTGACCGTGTTGATCTCACCGTTATGCGCAATCATGCGATAAGGGTGCGCCAAGGGCCAGGCTGGAAAGGTATTGGTGGAAAACCGCTGGTGCACCATGGCCAGGGCTGAAACGGTACGTGTATCGGCCAGATCACGGTAATAGGTACCCACCTGATCGGCCAGCAACAAACCTTTATAAACCACCGTACGCACCGAAGCGGACGGCACAAAATATTCGGTACTGTGTGCCAGATTCATGGCCTGAATGGCGTGGCTGGCCGTTTTGCGAATCACATACAATTTTCGTTCCAGTGCATCAGGCACCATCACATCGGGGCCACGGCCGATAAACAGCTGGCGAATCACCGGTTCGCAACCGCGTACTGCCGGTGACATGGGCATTTCATGATCCAAAGGTACATCGCGCCAGCCCAACAGGACCTGGCCCTCATCGCGCACGGCACGTTCAAGTTCTTTTTCACAGGCCAGCCGGGAGGCGGTTTCTTTGGGCAAAAAAACCATGGCCACGCCATACTCACCTTCGGGAGGCAGCGTCACGCCCTGGCGTGCCATTTCATCCCGGTACAGGGCATCTGGAATCTGGATCAGGATACCCGCTCCATCACCCATTAATTTATCAGCGCCCACCGCGCCCCGGTGATCCAGGTTTTCAAGGATTTTCAGGCCCTGCTGGACTATGGCATGACTTTTTTGACCTTTGATATTGGCCACAAACCCGACACCACAGGCATCATGTTCATTTTGCCGGTCGTACAGGCCCTGGGATTCAGGCTGCCGGTGCGGCATTAAACCAATGGCAGAGGCATCAACAACCGCCTCTGTCACAACATCTTTGTTAATCAGGATAGACATACATGCTCCGCAATGGGTTCGGGCTAAACAAGGTTCTTTTCAGCTTTCAAGAATATAGACAAAAACATCACCTTGCAATAAAAATAAAAGGGGTCGAACCCTATTTTTATTATTTAATTTTATTGCCATTAAAAATAAGGGACACACCAATTAAGATTTTGTTTTTATTGAAAATAAGCCTCTTTTCCACAACTATTAAAATTTTAATTTTCCTAAAATACCCAAGATCCGACATCGATTACGTTTACAATTCTGTTTTATATTTCCCCACCTGAATACAACACCTTGCCATGACTGCCACTTCTTTTTCCTCCCTACCCCTTTCTGACGAACAACAACATAATCTGTCTGAATTGGGTTACACCGCCATGACACCCATACAGGCAGAAAGCCTGCCCCTGATCCTGGCTGGCCGGGACGTGCTGGCCCAAGCCCAAACCGGCAGTGGTAAAACCCTGGCTTTCGGCCTGGGTATCATGCAAAAAATCAACCCGGCCTTTTTTGGCATCCAGGGATTGGTCCTGTGCCCCACTCGTGAACTGGCCGACCAGGTTTCCCGGGAACTGCGAAAACAGGCCCGGGCCTTAGGCAATATCAAGATCCTGACCCTGTGTGGTGGCGCGGCCTTGCGCCCCCAAGTAGAATCGCTTTCGCATGGCGCGCACATTGTGGTGGGTACGCCCGGACGCATCCTGGATTTGCTGGAACGTGGACAACTTGAGTTGGGCACCGTTAAAACCCTGGTGCTTGATGAAGCCGATCGCATGATTGACATGGGCTTTTATGATGATATCTGCGCCATTACCCGCGCATGCCCGCTAAAACGCCAAACCTTGATGTTTTCGGCTACTTACCCAGCCGCTATTCTGAAAGACAGCGAAGGCTTCATGATCGACCCTGTAAGGATCCAGGTGGAATCCCTGCCCAGCCAAAGCCAGATTGAACAGATTTTTTATGAAATTGATCCCGAGCAGCGTTTTGTGGCAACCGCTACCCTGCTAAATCATTTCCGTCCGGTCTCCACCCTGGCATTCTGCAATACCAAGGCACAATGCGAGGAGCTGGCCGAAGAACTGCAACAGCGTGGCATCAGGGCACTGGTCCTGCATGGTGACCTGGAACAGCGTGACCGTGAAGATGTACTGGTCCAGTTTATCAACCAAAGCTGTTCGGTCCTGGTCGCTACCGATGTCGCTGCCCGTGGCCTGGACATCCAAACCCTGGATGCCGTGATCAACGTGGATATTTCTCCGAATGCGGAAACCCATATTCACCGTATTGGACGTACTGGCCGAAGCGAAGCCAGAGGGCTGGCATTAACCTTATGCAGCCAAGCGGAAAAATTCAGGGCAGAAAGAATTGAAAAGGCACTGGATGCCCCTCTGGACTGGCAAGATTTACCAACCGTCAAAGCCAATGCCCGCAACTTGCAAGCACCCATGAAAACCATTTGCCTGCGGGCCGGCAAAAAAGACAAAATCCGTCCAGGCGACCTGCTGGGTGCCTTGACCAAAGACATTGGCCTGCAAGCCAGCCAGGTGGGAAAAATCAATATTTATGATTTTGTTTCTTTTGTGGCCATCGAACGCAAAGCGGCCGATGACACCATTACGCAACTTCGTCAGCGCACCATTAAAGGCCGGCAATTGCAAATGCGCTTCATGGAATAAGTGTTTCGCACAAAGCACTACCAGGCCATTTTCCTTACGGGGCAATGGTCTGGCGAACCGCCCGGTTCCACTTTTCCATCAGGCTGGCCGCCTTATCCCGTCCAATATCGGGTTCAAAACGGCGCTCTTCACGCCATAATGAAGAAAGTTCATCGGTACCTGACCATATGCCAGCCTGCAGTCCGGCCAGATAAGCTGCGCCTAGGGCTGTGGTTTCAATCATTTGGGGACGGACCACAGGAATCCCCAGCAAATCGGCCTGAAACTGCATTAAGGAATTATTCACACAAGCGCCACCGTCAACCCGCAGCTCTTGCAAAGCCACCCCATTGCCCGCACCGGCTTCAAGACTCATGGCCTTGAGCAAGGCAGCACTTTGATAGGCTATGCTTTCGACTGCGGCCCTGGCAATATGCGCTGCCGTGGTGGCACGGGTAAGGCCGGTAATGGAACCCCTGGCGTTTGCATCCCAATAGGGCGCCCCCAAACCCGTAAAGGCCGGCACAAAAAACACACCATCACTATCAGGCACCGAGTCGGCCAAAGGCTGCACCTCTGCACTTTGCCCAATAATTCCCAGGCCATCGCGTAACCATTGCACCACTGCCCCACCTATAAACACGCTACCTTCCAGGGCATACTCCAACGTGTCCCGATGTTGAGCCAACCGGGTGGTTAGCAGACCATTATCTGAAACCCTGAAATGTCCACCTGCATGCAACAAGGCAAAACAACCGGTACCATATGTATTTTTGGCCATCCCGGCCTTGAAACAGGCTTGGCCAAATAGCGAACTTTGCTGGTCACCCGCCACGCCACCCACCGATATGGCATGTCCGGTAATAGTTTCATCAATCTGGCCATAGCGGGCACTTGAAGGCAGCACCTCGGGCAGCATATTAGCCGGAACACCGAATAAATCCAGCAACGCCGGATCCCAGCGATTATCCCTGATATTGAACAGCATGGTACGGGACGCGTTACTGACATCGGTTGCATGCACCCGGCCTTTGCTTAACTGCCATAACAACCAGGTATCTACCGTCCCGAATGCCAGCTCCCCCTGCTCGGCCAACCTGCGGGCATCCGGCACGTTTTCAAGTATCCAGCACAATTTGGTGGCAGAGAAATAGGCATCCAGTTTCAGGCCCGTGCGTTCCTGAATATATGATTCCAGCCCCTTTTCCCTTAACTCGCTACACAGGGTTTCACCACGCCGGTCTTGCCAGACAATGGCCCTGCAAAGTGCCTGCCCGGTTTTACGATGCCAAACCAGTGTGGTTTCCCTTTGATTGGCAATACCGGCCGCTGCTATTCTGTTTGGACGAACCCCTGATTTGCGAATAACCTCATGCAGGGTTGCCAGCTGTGATTGCCAGATTTCCTGCGGATCATGTTCCACCCAACCTGATTGGGGGAAATACTGGGGAAACTCCTGCTGCGCCATGGCGACAATATTGCCCTGCCGGTCAAACAATATGCTGCGTGAACTTGATGTCCCCTGATCAAGGGCCAGTAAATAATCCATACCCATCCTTTTCAATTTTTATTTGAACAGTATATCGGGTTTAATCTTAAGCTTAAACAAGGAGCGCGGATGAGCTATCGCCTATGCCACATCAGTTTTGGACTGGCCTTTTCGTGGGCGTCCTCTTTTGCCCGGGCTGACACGCCGGCTGGCCCTGGAAGCCAACGACTGCAGGAAGGACTCGCCGCCCAATGCCCATTGACCTGATAAAGCGGCAGCAATCCTGGCACTCTCATTCATGGACAAGCCGCGATGAAATATCTCACTATACCGGGCCTGTCGGTCAAACGGCGTATTACCGGTAAGCCAGTAATCCTCATGATCGGTTAACCAGGCAACCGAACCCAGACTGGCGCCGGTATGAATGCCTGCCGATGACCATGGCCATAATTCAGGCTCATCCATGCCTTTCTCGCGACTGGTAAAGGACTCCAGCCAGACCATGGCCGGCAGCACCCATTGCCCGGGCTCTATCAACGCCGAACGGTACCGCCCCATGAAAACAGGACCGGACCGCAACGATGCCGCCAAATTTCTGCCTAGCGACTGCATGACACGGGAAATGCCCTGCCCATTCTCAGGCGTTGCCAACAGCAGGATGCTGTCATCAAACAGTGTCCAACCGTGCAAGGCCACCTTGTGCACCTGCACCAGATCTGCCAGCCATACCTGGACCTGACTCATAAGCTGCCCGGCATCAGGGGCCGTATTGAAGGAATGGGCAAGCCTTGCATGAACCAATTGTGCAATGTGTGGAGCATACAGGCGGGGAAGTCGGGCCATGATGATTCAATCAAAGAATAGACAAGACAAATTGTAGCGAAAAACACGTTCATCTACAGGTACAATCTTTGTATTCCAGTCAACTTATTATTCTTTCACCCATTCTGAGGTCAACGACATGAATCTTGAAATTATCAGCGAACATGCCTGTTTTGACGGGGTACAACGTTTTTACCGGCACCCGTCCAGTGAAATCGGTCTTCCCATGCGTTTTTCCGTGTTTATTCCACGCCAGGCCGAAAATGGTGCCCTTCCTGCCCTGTTCTATCTGGCTGGCCTGACCTGCACCGAAGAAACATTCATGACCAAAGGAGCCGCCCAGCGTTACGCAGCAGAGCATGGCATTATGCTCATTGCCCCCGACACCAGCCCAAGGGGGACCGGCATGGACGGAGAAGACGAACATTGGGATTTTGGCACCGGGGCCGGTTTTTATCTGGACGCGACAGAGCCCGGCTGGAATAAAAACTACCGGATGTACAGCTACATTACCAAAGAACTTTATGCAATTGCCCAGGCACTGGGGGCAGCCAAAGACCGTATTGGTATTTTTGGGCACTCCATGGGCGGCCATGGAGCGCTGGTACTGGCCCTGAAAAACCCGCAACTGTTCAAATCCGTCTCCGCTTTTGCACCCGTTGCCGCACCCGTAAAATGCCCATGGGGGCAAAAAGCCTTTTCCCGCTATCTGGGTAATGACAAGACCCAATGGGAAGCGTATGACGCATCCTGCCTGATGCAAACCCTGCAAAACCCGTTTCCCGAGGGCATCCTGGTAGACCAGGGCATGAAAGACAGCTTCCTGCAGGAACAGCTGTACCCCGACGTGTTCGAAGCGGCCTGTGAACAAGCCAACCAGCCACTGATCCTGCGTCATCATGAGCAATATGACCACGGTTATTATTTCATTTCAACGTTCATGGAAGATCACATCCGTTTTCATGCCAAGCGTCTTTAAGTTAAGGTGGACATAAAACTAAAAACGGTCATTAACGCATTGACACAGGAACTTTTTCCTGATTTCGGTATCTTATTAGCACTCTTTTCAATTGAGTGCTAATATATAAAATGCAAATATTATTTCAACGGAGTCAAACAGAATCTATGTCAAATCAAGCGCTTGCACTGTCAAATTCCAATGTAGCCATGGCCATCTCCAATCCTGGGGCATTAGGCACTATCGAAGCATACATTAGCGCAGTGAACCGTTTACCTCTCCTGTCTGCAGAACAGGAGAAGAATTTGGCTGAACAATTGCAAAAAGAAGGCAGTCTGGATGCTGCCCGTGACCTTATCATGTCGCATCTGCGTCTGGTGGTCTCCATTTCCCGTCAGTATCTGGGTTATGGCCTGCCACACGCCGACCTAATCCAGGAAGGTAATATTGGCCTGATGAAAGCGGTCAAGCGTTTTGATGTTTCACGTGGGGTTCGCCTGGTTTCTTTTGCCGTTCATTGGATCAAGGCCGAAATTCACGAATACATCATCCGCAATTGGCGCATGGTAAAAATCGCTACCACCAAGGCTCAACGCAAACTGTTTTTCAATTTGCGTAGCATGCGTCCCGATGGCCAAACCCTTGACCCGGCACACATTGAAGGCATTGCCGCCAAACTGAATGTCCGCCCCGAAGATGTCAGCGAAATGGAAGTCCGTCTTTCTGGCCGCGATATGTCATTTGAATCACAAACCAACGATGATGACGAATTCGCCCCAGTTTCTTACCTGTCCGACGAGGGCGATCACGAACCCACTAGCGTGATTGAAAAACAGGCCTACGATACCCTGCAAAGCTCGGGCATCTCCCAGGCGCTTTCACTGCTCGATGACCGTGCCCGCCGCATTGTTGAAGCCCGCTGGTTACAAGATGAAGGCGGTGCCACTTTGCATGAACTGGCTGCCGAATTTGGTGTGTCGGCAGAACGTATCCGGCAAATTGAAGCGGCATCCCTGAAAAAAATGCGCCAGGCATTAAGCGAATAATTCTTTGCTGTTTGTTTTGCTATTGACCACTATTTAACGTCATTCTTACCCAAGAGAATGACGTTTTGTTTTTTATGGCAACTGCTTTATCCACCCTGTTGACATCCTCCCCTCCCTCTCGCAGACGCTCGGCCCCAAGGGGCCAAGGAAGGG
>CAZPNE010000090.1:0-7117 GCA_964588255.1 uncultured Advenella sp.
TCCAGTTCTGCCAGCAGGAACAGTAACAACCCCGCAGCCAGTACCTTGCCCCATTCCAGCAGCGACAGGCTGGCAGAATTAAAGATGGTTTGCATTATTGGCAAATAGGTATAGGCCAGTTGCAAAGGGATGCAGGCGGCAACCGCAAACAGGATATAGCGGTTGCCGGTCAGGCCCTCGCGGCTTAGCACCGATTTAAGAAAAAAGCGGCTGTTGAACAGGTAGAATACTTCACAAACCACCACAATATTAACCGCCATGGTCCGGGCCACCTCAAGGCTAGTGCCCGCATTCAATTCCCACAAAAATACCCCCAGCGCACCAATCATAATAATGACCGACACTATGAAGACACGCCAGATAAAAAAGCCCGAGAGCAAGGCTTCGCCGGGCGGACGGGGCCGCCGGTCCATAATGCCCCGCTCAGCCGGCTCAAACGCCAATGCCAGACCCAGCGTACCCGATGTGGCCATATTAATCCACAACACCTGGGCCGGTGTTAATGGCAGGGTCAATTCAAACAGGATGGCGGCAATCACCACCAGGACTTCCCCACCGTTGGTGGGAAGCATGAAAAGAATGAATTTTTTCAGGTTATCGTAAACAGCCCGACCTTCACGCACGGCACTGGCAATGGTGGCAAAGTTGTCATCGGCCAGCACCATATCCGACGCCTCTTTAGCGGCTTCGGTGCCTTTCATGCCCATGGCTACGCCAACATCGGCACACTTCAGGGCCGGGGCATCATTAACCCCGTCTCCGGTCATGGCCACCACCTGCCCACTTTCTTGCAAGGCCTGCACCAGACGCAGCTTGTGTTCGGGTGCTGCCCTGGCAAAAACATCCACCTCCATGGCCACATTACGCAAGGTCTCGTCATCCATCACTGCCACTTCCGCACCGGTCAGGGCAGGCTTGCCAACGCCAATATTCAGCTTTTCACCAATGGCTCGGGCAGTTTCCACATGATCACCGGTAATCATTTTGACGCGAATACCGGCACGATGGCACTCACGTACAGCCTGTACCGCCTCTTCACGGGGCGGATCCATAATGCCCAGTAATGCGATCATGACAAAATCCGACTCCATATCGTTATGGTCAAGTAAATCACTTTTTGGTGCAGACCGCTTGCATGCCAGTGCCAGCAGGCGCAAGCCCTGGGCTGCCATATCGTTGGACATGCGCCGCCAGTAATCAACATCCAGTTCCTGTTCACCATTACTACCCAGCTGCGTGCGGCACATATCCAGGATACGTTCCGGTGCGCCCTTGACAAAAATCCAGGGTTCTTGCTGGCTGTCACAGTGGTAAGTGGCCATGAAGCGGTGCTGGGATTCAAAGGGAATGGCATCAATCCGGGGCCAGGCATTCTCATTGGGCTCATTCAGGGTAAGGCCCGCTTTTGCCCCCAGTACCAGCAAGGCACCTTCAGTGGGATCGCCCTCTACCCACCACCTGCCCTCTTCATTCAACAAACGGGCATCATTACACAACACACCAGCACGAATGGCCAGAGCCAGTTCGGGGTATTCGGCAGCCGTAATACAGCGCCCGTCAATGCATAATTCACCGCTTGGTTCATAACCCACGCCCTCTACATTGACTCTGTGCTCGGCACATATAATGCGCTGCACAGTCATTTCGTTACGGGTTAAGGTACCTGTCTTGTCAGAACAAATAACGGTTACCGAACCCAGGGCCTCGACGGCCGGCAACAGGCGAACAATCGCGTTGCGCCTGGCCATACGGCGCACGCCCAATGCCAGGGTGACGGTCATAATGGCTGGCAAGCCTTCAGGTATGGCAGAAGCGGTTAACGCCACAACCATCATGAACATGTCCTGGGGACTGTGCCCGCGCCATAACGTGCCCAGAACAAAAGTCAGTGCCGACAAACCCAGAATAAAGAAGGCCAGTTGACGGGCGAAATAATCCACCTTGCGTAGCAGGGGTGTTGCCAGGTTACGAATTTCTGACAGCATCTGGTTGATTTTACCCAGCTCTGTTTGGGCGCCGGTTGCCACCACCACCCCTACCGCCTTGCCATAAATAACCAGCGTGCCCGAATAAGCCATGCCATAACGGTCACCCAAAGGCGTATCGGGCTCGGCAGTTTCCGTATTTTTTTCTACCGGCAGGGATTCGCCAGTCAGGGCAGCCTCTTCAATACGCAGGTCTCGTACATTAATCAGACGTAAGTCAGCAGGCACCCGGTCTCCCGAGACAAGAGCCACCATGTCGCCGGGCACCAGATCGCCAGCGTCAATGTCATGGTGCTGGCCGTCCCGGATGACCGTAGCGTGTGGGGAGAGCATATCGCGGATGGCATCCAGTGCCGATTCCGCCTTGCCTTCCTGGATAAAACCAATAATGGCATTAAGCACCACCGCCATCATCAGCACGCCAGTATCTATCCAGTAACCAAGCGAAGCCGTGATAACCGCAGCACCCATCATGACATACAGCAGAAGGTTATGAAACTGCAGCAGAAAGCGTAGCAGCGGCCCGCGTTTTTTGGGCGGTGCCAAACGGTTGAAACCATATTTCGTTAAGCGCTGCCGGGCCTCTTCTTGTGCCAGGCCGCCTCTGCCAGTTTGCAACATTTGCTCTACCTGGCCGGGTGTTAAGGTATGCCAGTCTGTGGGGGACAACTGTTGGGGTAAGTCTGTGTTTACACGGTCTGTCATTAATGAAGCCTTGGCTGATCGTAGCAACTTAAGGAAGAATTAGTTACGAATTGAACGAAAATACAAGCAGATTTTACATGGCCGTGATGACACCGTCCAGCCGGGACTTTTGAGTTTTAAGCATTACTGAGAACAGTGAAAGCATATTCCAGACAAAAAAATCCGGCACACCAGGCATGCAATGCATGAACGCCCTGTGTGCCGGATTCCTGTTTAAGCCGAATAACCATCGCCAACACTCACCATTGTCCAATGGCAAGAAAACTTCAATGCCAACTAGGACGGTGTCTGGCTGTTAACACTGTCTAACGGTTCCAGTGCTGAAAAATCCGATCGTGTGGCAATATACTCAGGCCGTGGTACCAAGCCATACTTGGGCTGCTCAAGCGTATTTTCAACACTGTTATACACCATGAATACGTTTGACCTTGGCCAGGGAGATATATTGCTGCTTGATCCATGCATGGTATTGCAGTCAAAAAACACCACCGAACCGGCCTTGGCTTGCATGGTCTTAATACCGCCCTGCTCTACCAGCAAGCTTAAGGTAAGTGGATCTGGCACCCCATATTGCTGTTTTTTAAGCGACTGTTTGTAATGCTCACCCGGTGTTTCACCAACACATGAAATAAATTGCATCTGTGAGCCCGGCACCAGCATTAGCGGACCATTGCATTCATTATTATCAGTCAGCAACACAGAACAGCTTAACGCACGCATTTTCGGCATGCCGTCTTCCACGTGCCAGGTTTCAAAGTCTGAATGCCAATAAAACTCCTTGCCGGTAAATCCCGGTTTAAGGTTGGCCCGGGATTGGTGGATGTATACTTCCGAACCCAGGATTTGCCTTGCCACATGAATAAGTCGCGGGTCACGGGCAAGGCGGCCAATAGACGCATTCAAGGCATGTACCTTGAAAATGGAACGCACGGCATCACTGCCCGGCTCTGTAATGGCCTCATCCATGCCGGCAATAGATTCATCCTTGCTCATACGAACAACCTCTTCAAGCAAAGCCGCTACTTCTTCCGGTGTAAAGACATTTTCAATTAACAGGAAGCCGTCACGCCGGTAAGCGTTCAGTTGCCCTGCCGAAAGCGCATCCGCATAATTGCCGTCATTCCATACCACGTCCTCATTTCTGGCCATAATGGCTGCCGTGCTATTGGTACGTGAAGCATAAGTGCTATTGGTACGTGAAGCATAAAGATCAGTCATAGATGATGTGGTTATCATTGCATTCTCCCATTAAACGGTATCAGTCACCAATGGGTAAACACCTTCTTCATCATGCACTTCAAGGCCCGTAAGCGGTGGGTTGAAAACGCAGATCACCCGCAAGGGTTCTTTACCGCCACGCAGCCAGTGCTCGTCATGTTGATCCAGTGCATAAACCACCCCTGGGCCCAAGGCGTATTTTTTGCCATCAGCCACGGTTTCAATTTCACCGTCACCTTCAACACACCATACGGCTTCCAGGTGGTTCTGATAGTGAATATGTGTTTCGGTACCCGGAAAAATAACTGTTTCATGAAATGAGAATCCCATGCCGTCTTTTTTCAATAACACACGACGGCTCAGCCAGTTTTCGGTAACCACTTCTTCCTTGGTACCAATCACATCTTTCACATTCTTGACAATCATTTCCTTATTCCTCCAAATTTCAATACCTGGGCATTAATACCCTGGTTTTTTAATACTTCCGTTACACTGCGCTCGATAATTTCCAGCCCACGAATCAGAATTTCGTCTTCGATCGTCAAGGCCGGAAGAATTTTCAGCACCTCATCACGCGCACCCGAAGTTTCTATGACCAAACCATGGCCAAACGCTTTTTTGACTACTTTATTGGCCAGTTCAGGTCTGCCTTCGAACACCAGCCCCTGGATCAGGCCTCTTCCACGCACGCTTAAATCAGCACCGGGAAAGCTGTGTACGATATTTTCCAGCCAGTCACGTACCAGTCGTTCTTTACGAATGGTATTGCGGGCAAAGTCATCCTTGGCCCAATAGCTGTCAAGCGTTTGCGCTGCCGTAACAAAAGCCAGATTATTGCCCCTGAAAGTACCGCTATGGGCACCGGGTTTCCAGATATCCAGCTCTGGCTTGATAAGCACCAATGACATGGGCAAGCCAAAACCCGACAAAGATTTGGACAGGGTAATAATATCGGGGCGAATACCGGCCGTTTCAAAGCTGAAGAAATTGCCGGTTCTGCCGCAACCCACCTGGATATCATCCACAATTAACAGCATATCGTAACGGTGGCAAAGCTTTTCCAGCTCTTTAAGCCAACGCCAGCTGGCAACATTAACACCCCCTTCACCCTGCACGGTTTCCACAATAATGGCCGCCGGTAAATCCAGGCCGCTACTGGCGTCATCAAGCATTTTTTCAAGGTAAACAATGGAGTCTACATCGGGGCCAAAATAACCGTCAAATGGCATGAAAGTGGTATTGCTCAGGGCAACGCCAGCCGCCTGGCGAAATTTCTCATTCGCGGTTACAGCTAGCGAACCACCGCTGACACCATGAAAACCATGGGTAAATGAAATGATATTGGAGCGTCCTTTAACCTGACGGGCCAGCTTAAGCGCCGCTTCGACGGCATTAGTGCCGGTTGGACCGGTAAATTGCAATTTGTATTCCCAGTTCCTGGGCTTAAGCAAAACGCGATCAACCGTTTCAAGAAATGTTTGTTTGGCGCATGTAGCCATATCCAGACTATGGACAAGGCCATCGGTTTCCAGATATTCAATCATTTTTTGCTTAAGTACAGGATTGTTGTGACCGTAATTCAAGGTACCGGCACCGCTGAAAAAATCAACGTATTCCCTACCTGTTTCATCAAATAACAATGACCCTTTGGCCTTATTAAATACAACTGGAAACGACCGGATGTAGCCTCGGACCTCCGACTCCATCCGGTCAAATATTTTCAAGTCCATGATATTCTCCTTTTTAATCATGATATGTAAAACACTTACTATGACCGACCCGCCGCAAACTGCCCGCTAGCCGGTTAGTGCTGTATTAAACCGAAAATGGCCCAATACGTATTAATTTCTCGTCTTCATGCGCTTCGGGGCCAAACAGGCTTTTCTCAAACAAGTCACTTTCATTCACGTTAGCCTTTAGTTTTCGCGCCAGGCTGCCAAACATACTGCGCGAAGCAATATTGTCTGGGCCAACCGTAGTTTCTATAAAGTTCACGTTGGCCAATTCAGGCCGCTGCAAGAGATTTTGCAGCATTTTCCCGCCCAGGCCTTGGCCGCGTGCCCGCTCATGAACAGCTACCTGCCAGACAAATAAAACGTCTTGCCGGGTGGGATGAATGTAGGCAGAAATAAAGCCATCCAGCCCATGCGCGGATTGGGCGACAACACAGGTATTTGAAAAGTGCTCGCACAAGAGCAAATAGGCGTACACCGAATTAAGATCAAGTGGCGGGCACTTTGCGATTAGCTGATAAATAGCGTAGCCATCGGTCTTGCATGGGGCCCGCAACAGGGCTGTGTTTTCTCTTGCGAGGCCATCTGGCAAGGCAGATGGGGTTTCAGGCAATGGAGGTGTGGGGTTGGGTGTTCGTGTTGTTGTCAAACCATAATTCCAGATTCAGGGTGAGCCCCACCAACGGGAACATCCAGAATGGGTGAGGCGGGTTCTTTGTGAACCTCGGCAGGCTCTGTACCGCTGGCCTCCATCAGTGTCACGATACGTTCAAGCGACAGCGTGATGGTGGCTTGCTCAAGTTCCGGCAACGCATTAAGCGCATCGGCCAGTTTTTTCTGCAATGGAGACGGTGTATTCTTAACCAGTTCAGCTCCTGCTTCGGTAGCGGTAATAAACACAGTACGCCTGTCCTGGCGCCCTCTTTCACGTTTGATGAAGCCTTTGTCTTCAAGGCGGTCAAGGATGCCCACAACCGTACTCGGACTGACGTGAATTTCACGACTGATGGCGGTTGCGGTAATGGGGCCTTTGGCCACAACCGCCCGCATGCAAATAAGCTGTGGCGCCGTAATATTGCTATACGACGCCAAATGCCGCGAATGCAAGGCGATAGACCTTGTAATGCGGCGCAACGCATGCAAAATGCGTAAATCGTACTGCAGACTTGATTCTATTGAATTCATAATGACACGAATGATTAGTGTTAAATTAATTTCTATGCGAACTATATTAAAGCAAAAATAGCTATCCCGCCAATAGAAAATAACTAAGATTTGATAGAAAATGCTACGAAAGACTGCTTTAAAGCCTGAAAATTCCTGATTAGCCTCTTAAAGCAAACAAAAAATAATATGTAAATATGATTTCAATAGAAACCATATTTAAACGAAGACTGAAAAATTTAGTGGAAAAACAGGACGCTGCCCTTAAGTGCCAATTGGGTTTAATTTATTATTGATGATTAAAAGACAAGA
>CAZPNE010000091.1:0-7085 GCA_964588255.1 uncultured Advenella sp.
CTTCGTTACCCAGCAAGGCCTGGCGGCATTGCTGTTTGTGCCGGGCACTGGCGGGGGCAAAATACCGGGTGTCTATGCCATGGTGAATCATGTCCAGCGGGATGGCCGAATAGGGCGAGTTTTTGAACATGTCCGCCACAAAGCGGCTAACCGCAATGATGCGGTCGGTGGCCAGTTTGGCCCTTAATTTGTGCCCAAAACTGGCCACGGGGTGGTCATTGTGTTTGGTAAAGATGATTTTAGGGCGGTGCCGCAGCCCCAGGCAGGCCAGCATGACATGGCGGTGGTCGGCCGAGGCATTAACGTGAATAATGTCAAAGTTTTCCTGTTGGATCAGCTGTCTGAGTTGCTTTATTTCGGGCAAGAGTTTGCCAATGCGCGAGTTGAAGCCCTGGTCTATGACCCGTACATTGGGAACTGCCTGGGCAAAGCGGTACAGGCGGCTGGTGCCGGGGGTGGCCACGACGCATTCATGTTCTGGCGCCAGTTGGCCTAGCAGGTTAATGATATACGTGGCATGCCCGCCGCCGTTGCGTTTATGGAAATTGGTAAACAGGATTTTCATTGTTTTAACTTCTGGTTATGACTTTTTTGTTCCACGCAGAGCGTGGGAACGAGCAGGAAGCGTTTGATATGCGTTCCCACGAAGCAGGAAAATTTCCCTCTGCGGGAAGGGGGGGCGCATCGCGCCGGGGTGGTTACTCGCCATCAAACGCACTTGTATCGCTTTCCGGCACAATTTCAGTCACCAGCACCCGGTCAATCCGGTGCTTGTCCATGTCCACCACTTCGAATTTGTAGTTTTCCCATTCCACGCTTTCGGTTTCTGTGGGAATGTGCCCTAATTGGTTCATGATGAAGCCGGCGATGGTGTGGTAGTCTTCCTCTTCTTCTTCAGGAAATTTTACGGCCGACGCAAAAACTTCACGAAAACGGTCCAGTGAAACCCCGCCGTCCAGCAGCCATGAGCCGTCTTTGCGTTGCACGGCATCGGAAACCTGGTTTTCATTAATCGGAATATCATGGCCAACCAGCACTTTCAGTATGTCGCGCAGGGTCACCACGCCTTCCACATCACCGTATTCGTTAATGACGACGGCAATTTCAGAGCGGTTTTTCTGCAGGGCTTCCAGCAAGTCCATGGCGCTAATGGTTTCCGGCACATACAGGGCGATTTTGGTAATGGCCTGGATGTTGATTTTGTGCTGTTTGATTTGTTGTTCGAACAGGCTGCCGGCATCTACAATGCCAATAATGTTGTCTACCCCGCCACGGCACACGGGAAAGCGGGAATAAGGGCTGTCGGCAATGCGTAGCAGGGTTTCTTCCAGCGGCGTATTCAGGTCTATGTAGTGAATGTCCGAGCGCGGCGTCATGATGGTGTTAATGTGTTTGTCGTCCAGTTGCAGGGCGCGTGCCACAATTTCATGCTCGGTTTTTTCAAACAGGCCGGCGGTTGCGCCTTCTTTTAACATGCCGCTAATGTCTTCTTCGGTGAGTGAGCTGTTTTTGCTTTGGTCCAGTCGCAACACTTTCATGAGAAAATCGGTGGAAAACGACAAAACGGCAACAAAGGGTGACACGATGCGTGACAGCCAGGTCATGGGCACGGAAATAAACATGGCCACCGCTTCAGGGTATTGCATGGCAATGCGCTTGGGCACCAGTTCACCCAGAATTAAGGAGGCATAGGTAATGCCAATGACTACGGTTGCCAGTGAAAACTCATAGGCATAACCGCTAAGTGACGGAATATTCAGGAAAAAAGGAGTGAGTCTGGATACGATAGAGGCCTCGCCGAAGGCACCGTTAAAAATTCCGATAAGGGTAATACCAATTTGCACGGTAGATAGAAAGCGGCTTGGGCTGTCTGATAGTTTGAGGGCAGCAGCAGCACTTTTGCTACCTGCATCGGCTTTGTTTTGAAGGCGAATGCGTTTGGAAGAAACAATGGCGATTTCAGACATTGCGAAAAGACCATTGATTAGAATGAGTCCTAAAATGATAAGGATATCCATGACTTTTGGGCGGCGTGCCGCTTTAAACTCCTGTAATTAAAAAAATATTTTACAGGTTTCAGGTAAAGTTTCATGGCCTGAAGAAATTTTCCAATATTTATTTGTCTTGATTTGATGCAGGATAAAGTTTTTTTAACCAAATTTTGCGCTTTGTAATATGGGTTAAGATATCTTCCTTTATTGTTGCGTATTTTTGGTGTTTGGCACTATGTCTTTGCTTGTTCCGGTTCATGAAACTTCCCGCGCTGGCTACCAACCCGAGGTAGACGGGTTGCGGGCCATTGCCGTGATGGCGGTCTTGTTTTTCCACGCCGGGTTTGCTTTTTTTGGAGGCGGCTTTACGGGCGTTGATGTTTTCTTTGTGATTTCGGGTTATTTAATTACCCGTATCCTCATGGACAGTTGCCAGGCGGATTCATTCAGCTTTACCCGGTTTATGATGCGGCGGATTGCGCGTTTGTACCCGGCGCTTTTATTCACTTTGCTCTTGTGTCTGGGCTTGGGTTTTTTGATTTTTTCGCCAAGTGATTATATTTCACTGGCAGAGTCAACCATTTATTCCTTTTTTTCGGTTTCCAATATCAAGTTCTGGTTGGGGGCGGGGTATTTTGATACGTCTTCTGAAACCAACCCCTTGCTGCATACCTGGTCGCTGGGGGTAGAGCAACAGTTTTATCTGGTGTGGCCATTTATTGTTTATGGGGCGTATAAGTTTAATGCCCGCCTGTTGCCCTGGGTGCTGGCATTGGCGGGGCTGGTTTCCCTGCTGGCGTCACAGTGGTATACGCAGGTGGATCCTTCCGCCAATTATTTTCTGACGCCATTCAGGGTGTTTGAGTTTGCCATTGGCGGTTTGCTGGTGTTTGCGGCGCGTCGCTTTGTGTTAGCCAATATCTGGCAAGAATTAATCATGCTGGCGGGTTTTGTGTTGCTGGCGTGGGGGGTGTTTGTTTTTGATAAAACAACCGCTTTTCCGGGCTTTAACGGGCTGGTACCAGCGTTGGGGGCGGCGTTGTGTATTTTTGCCAGTAGTGCCCGTTATACCGGCTGGCTGCTCAGGAACCGGCTGGTGGTGTTTGTCGGTTTAATGTCCTATTCGGTGTATTTAATTCACTGGCCACTCATTGTTTTTTATCAATATTATATTTACCGCCCCTTGTTGCCGGTTGAACAGCTGGCCTTGGTGATAGTGCCGCTGTTTTTGGGCTACGCTATGTATGTGTTGGTGGAAAACCGTTACCGTCGCATGAATCTGGCCAGTTGGTATTTCAAGGAAATATTGCAACGGGTGGGGGCCGTGGCCTTGGTGTTGCTACCTGCTTTTTTTATTCTGACGCAAAACGGGATGCCCTTCAGGATGAATACGCAGTTTGCCCAGCATACCTTTGATTCCCCCCGTTTTCACGAAGAGCAGTATGGCGGTGCCGGGTATGAAATGGGCAGCCAAACATTAGGAGACCCCCTTGCTTTGTTTCATGAGGCGGTTTTTCTGGGGGACAGTTATGCGCGGCAGTTTGCCTATGGGCTAGACCAGGTACTGGCCGGGCAGGGGGTAAAAATAGATACTTCATTTGAAGATGGCTGTTTTTTTGGGCCGGGCTATACCCGCATCCTTGATGGCATTGCCCGCCAGGATTGCCAGGACAGGCTTGATTATGCCTTGCAGACGTCATTCATTAATAGAACGCCCCTGATGTACGCAGTGAGTTTCCGTAATTACCAAAATACCCTGGGGACGGCTGATGGCACGCGTGTTCGCTTGACGGATGAAGAATATTTACGCTTTTTACAGGTCAATTTTGATGCGATCCATGAGCGGATTGGGCTGGATAACCAATTAATCATCATTGGTACACCACCGGGGGCAGGTTCGCAGGCGGGTTTGGCTTCCTGTGTGGACAGGCCGGCCTATTTACCGCTGACTTGTGCCAAATACCTGGCGTTACCCCGTGAAAATGGCAATGCCTGGCAAATTAACCAGATGCTGGCCGACTATGCCTTGTCCCGTTTGAACGTGACCTTTATTGATCCGTATGACATTTTGTGTGGTGAACGGCTTTGCCAAACCATGCAAGCGGGCCGTTTTTTGTATTCTGATGGCACGCATTTGTCACGCGATGGCTCTTTATGGGTTAGCCAGGGCATGGTGCCTGAGCTGATGCGTGAATGGGGCCTTGCCCCAGACACGGAATAGAACGTTACGTTTACGGCTTTGCCGGGGCTTTTCTCATGAGCCCTTCCTGGGCACTAGAGGCCACCAGACAGCCAAGACGGTCAAAAATATTGGCCCGGCAAAAGCCCCTGGCATTGCTGGCGCTGGGCGATTCTATGGCGTACAGCAACCAGTCATTCATGTTTACCGGGCGATGAAACCACATGGCATGGTCGATACTGGCCATTTGCATGGATGGACTAAGTATAGATTGCCCGTGTGGCAGTAAAGCCGTAAATAGCAAATGAAAGTCAGAAGTATAAGCAAGCATGGATTTATGCAGCAGCGGATCCTCGGGTAGGGTGCCGTTGGCCTTGAACCAGAAGTTTGAATAGGGTAAATGTGTGCCTGGATTCAAGGGGTTGATGGGGTTAACCGGACGAATGTCGATAGGCGGTGTTTGCATGGCGCGTTTGGCCAGTGTTGGAGGCAGTTCTTTGGCAATGGCCCTGAACAGTTCCATTTCGTTTTTCAGGCTGGCAGGCGATGGCACGGTTGGCATGGTGGCCTGGTGTTCAAACCCGGGTTCAGGAGCCTGAAAGCTGGCGGACATGAAGAAAATAGGGCGTTCATGCTGTATGGCAACCACCCGGCGTGCCGAAAAACTGCCGCCATCGCGGATGCGTTCCACTTCGTAGCGTACAGGCTCCTTGGTGTCACCAGGTAGCAGGAAGTACGCATGCATGGAATGGGCCTCCCGCTCCGGGTTGGCAATGGTTCGGGAGGCAGCCATGATGGATTGCCCCAGTACCTGGCCGCCAAATATGCGTCCCGTGCTGAAAAGGTCAACGCTTTGGCCAAGAAACGTGTTGTCATCAAGGGAGGTCAGCTTGAGTTGTTCTGTCAGGGAAGTAAGTGCTTGATTCATTGCAGGGTTGTGAACGAAATAAGGAATGCTGGAAGTGTAGCAGGTAACGTGAAATATGTTGATCGTTACGTTTGATGGGCCAGCAGGTTTTTTTGTAACTTATAATGTAATATTTGGTAAAATGTGGTAAAATTAGTTCATATTAATCAATAAGCTCAGGCGTTTTCTTTGTAACATGATCATATATAAACGGTTTATGCACATAATGCGTGGGTTGCTGGTGTCTGTGTTGGGCATTCTGTTATTGGCAGGTTCTGCCCGGGCAGATCATAATCATCCTGTTCCGGTAAAGCTGCCGCAGGTTTCAATGGTGGTGGGTACCCACCTTTCCCAAACCCTTAACGAGTTTTTCACGGTTTTTTCCGGTTTTCTGCATAAAAAAACGGGCAGCAACGTGCAGCTTATGCAAATGGCCGGGGAAAGCGGCATGATTAGTGCCGACTATGTCACCCAATCTGCCGATGACGGCAGTGTGTTTTTGTTTTCAACGCACTCAACCCAAAGCGTTAACAGCATGTTGCAAAAAACAGTGTCCTATTCACCCGAACAGGATCTTGTTAATATTGGCATGATCGGTACCTCTGCGGCTGCGCTGGTGGTGCCGGCCAACAGTCCGTTCCGTACGTTTTCACAATTGCTTGACGCCATTCGTTTGAATCCGCTTGATTACCGCATCGGTTATTACAACAGTACCTCGCAGGTTGCCGCCGGTTTGTTCAATTATTATGCCGAAGTGAATATAAACGTGATGCCTTATAAAAGCCGGGCCCTGCTTTTGCACGAACTGGCGATTAATGGCATACAGTTTGCCTTCCTGGATGGCATCTTTGTGCACGATTTGCTGAAAGAGAAAAAGATCCGCGTGCTGGCCACGACCGGAGACATCCCGGGCATTGATACGAACGCGGTTGAGTTAACCGCAAAACTGCATCCGGATTTTGTCCTGGAAGGCTGGATTGGCGTGGCGGCCCCCAGGAAGGTGCCCGATGATGTGGTTGCCCCGATGCGTTCCGTGCTGCGTGATGCACTGGCCGACCCCAACGTAAAGCTGGCCATGCAAAAAACAGGCCTTAAGCCTGTTGATAATGTTTGCCTGAATATAGAAAAATTCATTCAGCACGATGCTGAGCGTTGGCGCAAGCGTATTACGCTGGCCAAAATCACGCCCCTTTAGGCTTGGTGGCTGGCACGGCACATCATTTTTAAAACCGGCCGGCCTAGTTGTTTTCCCTGATTTCGGCGTGACGTTTTTCCATTTCCTGACGCAGCTCACGGCGTTGCTGCGCGGCAATGAAGCGATGTTTTTCTTCTTCCGTTGAAGGAACCAGCTGGGGGACGGCGGTGGGCTTGCCATTGTCATCAACCGCGATCATGGTGAAATAGCAGCTGTTGGTGTGGCGCACGAATTGTTCACGAATGTTTTCCGTGACCACTTTAATGCCAATTTCCATGGATGTTTTACCGGTGTAGTTAACCGATGCGTAAAAATTAACCAGCTCACCCACATGAATGGGCTGGCGGAACACCACCTGGTCTACCGACAGGGTAACCACATAAGAGCCGGCATATCGGCTGGCGCAGGCAAAGGCCACCTGGTCAAGATATTTCAAAATGGTGCCACCGTGGACATTGCCGGCAAAATTGGCCATGTCGGGTGTCATCAGAATAGTCATTGAAAGTTGGTGTGGCTTGTTGTGGCTCATGGCGATATTGCAGGGGGTTTATTTGAAAATTGAATTATACCGAATTTAAGGCAGGTGGCCGGTGCTGGGTTAAAATAGGCCTTGGTTTTTTCAACAGGAGCAGGGGTAATGCTGGCACAACGTTACAAAGAAGTTAAAAACAGGGTGGAACAGGCCTGCATAAAGGCTCAACGGGCGCCCGACAGTGTGCGGATCTTGCCGGTAAGTAAAACCTTTGGGCCCGATGTATTGCAAGAAGCCATTAATGCTGGCCTACACCGTTTTGGTGAGAATAAAGTGCAGGA
>CAZPNE010000092.1:0-6969 GCA_964588255.1 uncultured Advenella sp.
ACCCCATCCGCCCGGAAAGCTACCAGGAAATCGCCAATTTTTACACGGCCACCATTTACGAAAAAGGCGCAGAAGTGATTCGCATGCAGCACACCCTGCTGGGTGAAGCAGGTTTTCGTGCCGGCATGGATGAATACTTCCGTCGTCATGATGGCCAGGCCGTCACCTGTGATGACTTCATCAATATCATGGAATCGGTTTACACCCAACGCAACCCGGGCAAAGACCTGGCCCTGTTCAGGAACTGGTATTCACAGGCCGGCACACCCCGTGTAACCGTTCAACTTAACTATGATGAAGCGCAACAGCGCTGCTCGGTTACCCTGTCACAAAGCTGCGCACCGGTTGGGGTTGAAAAACTGCAAGACGGCTTTATCAAGAAACCCTTCCATATTCCCTTTGCTATGGGTTTCATCAGCCAGTCTGGCCAGCCGCTCATGCTGCAATTTGAAGGCCGCCCACAAACCACTGTTTTGCTTGAACTAAAAGAAGAAAGCCAGACCTGGCACTTTGACCAGATTGCCGAACGACCCATTCCCTCATTACTGCGCGATTTTTCAGCACCGGTCATTGTGGATTATTCCTGGAACCAACAGGAACTGGCGATTTTGTGCGCCCATGACAGCAATCCTTTTGCACGCTGGGAAGCCGTACAGGCACTCAGCTCAAATGAGTTGCTGCGCATTGCCGCCCTCCTGGCGCAGGGCGAACAGCCGGAACTGGATCCAGTCCTGCTGCAAGTGTGGAAAACCAACCTGACTGACCCGAGCCTGGATGCCGGTTATCGCGCCTGGTTACTGACCCTGCCTTCGGAAAAAGTCCTTGCCGAGCGCATGACACCGATTGAACCCGTGGCTATCGCCCGGGCTCGCGATTTTGTTCGTGAAAAACTGGCCAATGGCCTGCTGGATTTATGGCAGCAAACCCTTGGCCAGAATGAAACCCCCGGACATTACAGCCCCGATGCCATCAGCGCGGGCCGTCGCAGCCTGAAAAACCTGGCACTCGCCTATTTATTGTCTATCCAGAACCCGTCAGCCATCCAGGCCGCCTTTGCACAATACCAGAATGCCAGTAACATGACTGACCGTCTTGGTGCGCTTTCCGCACTGGTCAGCCATTATGAAGGCGATGAACGTGATGAGGCCCTGGCCCAATTTTATGAACAATGGCAACACGACCCGCTGGTTGTCGACAAATGGTTTGCCCTGCAGGCCAATGCCCGCCATACCACGGCACAAACCATTCTGGGCCTGATGGCTCACCCGGCCTTTAACCTGCGCAATCCAAACCGTGCACGCTCGCTGATCTTCCAGTTTTGCATCAACAACACCGAAGGACTGCACAAAAATGACGGTTCGGGCTATACATTCTGGGCCGACCAGGTCATTGCCCTGGACGGCATCAACCCTGAAATTGCCGCCCGTCTGGCCCGCGTCATGGACAACTGGTCACGCTATGCGCCTGCCCTGAAAGCCGGCATGCAGCAAGCCCTTAAACGCGTTGAAGCGCATCCCGGCCTGTCCAAAAACGTATTTGAAATCGTATCAAAAGCATTGAATATCTGAAACCTGAGGAATCTGCAAGAATGAAATTTAAAACCCTGACGCAATATCTGGTAGAACAACAACGCCAGAACAACGCCTTACAGGCAGAAGTACGCCTGCTTATCGAAGTGGTTGCCCGTGCCTGCAAAAGCATTGGGCACGCCGTTGGCAAAGGTAGCCTGGGTGGTGTATTGGGCAGCCTGGAATCTGAAAATATCCAAGGTGAAGTCCAGAAAAAACTGGATGTCATGTCCAATGAAATCCTGCTGGAAGCCAACGAATGGGGCGGCCAGCTGGCGGCCATGGCTTCGGAAGAAATGGAAACCATCCATAAAATCCCCAATCGCTATCCCAAGGGCGAATACCTGTTGCTATTTGATCCCCTTGACGGCTCTTCCAACATTGACGTGAACGTCTCTATTGGCACTATTTTCTCTATTCTGAAAGCGCCCGCCGAAGCTTCCGACCGTGAAATCCACGAACAGGATTTCCTTCAGCCGGGCGCCCAACAGGTAGCCGCCGGCTACGCGGTATACGGCCCACAAACCATGCTGGTGATTACCTTGGGTAATGGTGTGGTTGGCTTTACTCTTGACCGTGAAACCGGTACCTGGATGCTCACCAATGAAAACATCCAGATTCCGGCAGACACCAAGGAATTTGCCATTAACATGTCAAACATGCGCCACTGGGCACCACCGGTTCGCCAATACATTGACGACTGTCTGGCAGGCCAAACCGGCCCGCTGGGCAAAGACTACAATATGCGCTGGGTAGCCTCAATGGTGGCCGATGTGCACCGCATCTTAAGCCGCGGCGGCATTTTCATGTACCCATGGGATTCGCGTGAGCCCAACAAACCAGGCAAACTGCGCCTGATGTACGAAGCCAACCCTATGAGCTTTATTGTTGAACAGGCTGGCGGCATGGCCACCGATTCTGTCAATCGTATTATGGACATCCAGCCCACCCAGCTCCATCAGCGGGTTGGCGTGGTGCTGGGCTCTAAAAATGAAGTGGAACGCGTACGTTCTTACTGCGCCGGGTCATAATACTTCTGGCGCAGCTCATCCAGTTGCGCCAGTACATCAGCGTCAAGGCGGGTTTGCATGGCGCTGATATCCTCATCAAGCTGTTCCAATGTCCGCACCCCGATAATGGTGCTGTCCACCTGCCATTTACTGTTGCAAAATCCCAGGGCCAGCTGAACCGGACTTAAGTCCAGTTCACGGGCAAAAGCATTATAAGCCCTGGCCGCCTCCAGGCAGGCCAGTCTTCCCCAGCGCTGCTTTTGCACAGACTCATAACGGGTAATACGTGCCTCAGCCGGTGCACCTGGCCCGGTCGTACCGGTATGGTCATACTTGCCGCTAAGCAGGCCATAACCCAATGGTGAATACGCCAGCAATGACACCTTGTGCCGGTAACACATTTCATCAAGCCCGTTTTCATAGGCACGGTTCAACAGGCAATATGGGTTCTGTATGGTGGCCACACGCGGCAAGCCCATCTGCTCCGCCAAACGGATAAACTCGGACACACCATAGGGCGTTTCATTGGACAGGCCAATATAGCGCACCTTCCCCGCCTTCACCAATTTATCCAGGGCCTGCAATTGTTCTTCTATCGTTGTAACCGGTTCGTGCTTTTTGTCGGGATCAAAATAACGCCGACCAAAAGCCGGTACATGGCGCTCGGGCCAGTGTATCTGGTAAAGGTCAATATAATCGGTTTTCAGGCGCTTAAGGCTACCCTCGCAGGACGCAATAATATCCCGGCCGGTCAAGCCAGCCCCTTCCCGGATCCAGGGCGTACCCCTTGAAGGACCGGCCACCTTGCTGGCCAACACAAGCTCCGAACGCGGAACCGGGCTTTGCCCGAACCAGTTGCCAAGGATTGTTTCTGTGGCCCCATACGTTTCCTTGCGAGTGGGCACCGAATACATTTCGGCGGTATCGAGGAAATTGATACCCTGCCCTACCGCCCGGTCAAGGATGCCAAATGCAGTTTTCTCATCCACCTGCTCACCAAATGTCATGGTTCCAAGACAAACCTCTGTCACCATTAAATCGCTTATTCCCAGCTGAACCTTCTGCATTTGCCTTTCCTCTTCCTTTAAACATCAAATATTAAAAACTGAATAATATGAACAATTAATCCAGGGTCAATACCGTGGCACCGGTGGTTTTACGTGAAGCCAGCGCAATATGTGCAGCAGCCACCTCTTCCAACGGATAGCGTTGGTCAATTTGCACCTTGATTTTCTTGCTGGTGATCATTTCAAACAACTCATCGGCGGCAGCCTGCATTTTTTCCAGGGTGGTCACATGCGTACCCAAGGTTGGGCGGGTCACAAACAAAGATCCTTTGGCCGCCAGCGTACCCAGATTAACCCCGGTTACCGGACCCGACGCATTGCCATAGCTCACCATCAGGCCACGCGGCTGCAAACAATCAAGAGAAATTTCCCAGGTATCTTTACCTACCCCATCATAAACCACGGGCACTTTCTTGCCATTGGTTAACTCCAGGACACGCTCCACCACATTTTCATTCGTGTAATTAATGGTTGCCCAGGCACCATGGGCCCTGGCTATATCGGCTTTTTCGGGACTGGACACCGTACCAATCAACTTGACACCCAAGGCCTTGGCCCACTGGCAGGCAATCAGTCCAACACCACCGGCGGCCGCATGCAGCAAAATAGTTTCACCCTCTTGCAGGCGATATGTCTGCCTGAACAGATACTGCACCGTAAGACCCTTTAGCATGACGGCAGCGGCTTCTTCAAAAGAAATGCCATCGGGCAGTTTGACTACCTGATGGCCGGGCACGTTGCGCACCTCGGCATAAGCACCCAATGGACTTTGACCGTATGCAACACGGTCACCCACTTGCAGATGGGCAACTTTTTTCCCAACGGCCTCTACCACACCAGCCGCCTCAAAGCCCAGGCCATGAGGTAGCGGGCTGGCATAAAGGCCCGTTCGAAAATAGATATCAATGAAATTCAGCCCAATTGCTTTCTGCCGGATTTGCACTTCGTTATCAGCCAGCTCTGGCACATCAAGCGTAACCAGTTTCATGACTTCCGGACCACCATGTGTCTCTATTTGAATAGCTTTTGATGATATACCCACGCTTACCTCCAATAATGATCAATAAGGAATTTATTAGAATGATAATTAATAAAAACTGTTATTCAATATTTATCAATAATAATTATTAAAAAAACAGTATACTTTGACAATATCTGCCTAAGCAATAATTTAAAATAATGAACAGCGAAAAAATACCCCCATCCAAACCGGAAGATGTTCCCCGCGGACAGGAAAACATTGGATACCTGATTCGTCTGGCACATTTTTCCATTCATGACATGATTGAGAAAAACATGGCGCCGCTGGGCCTGACTGCCACACAGTGGCACCCCATTGCCATTATCGGGCTTAGCAAGGCGGATACCCCCGCCTGTGTGGCCCGTATTGCTGAAGTGGATACCGGTGCCATGACACGCACCCTTGACAGACTGGAGGCGAAAGGTTTCCTGACCCGCCAGCGCAGCGAAAAAGATCGCAGGGTCATCAAACTGACACTTACCGAAAAAGGCAAACAGGTCAATGAAAAATTGCTCCCTTCAGTTGCCCAGGCTTTAAACCATCACCTGCAAGGTTTTACTGAACAGGAAGTAGAATTGCTGAAAAGCCTGTTAACCCGCATGTTATTGAATGCCAATCCGAATATTTTAAAATCCATCCAGGAAAATGGCATAAATGGCTGAACCGTCCTGTTCCCGGACATAAAATATAGCGGCACACAACGACTCTGGCCATAAAACCGGCTTTATGGCCAAGCTGATACAACTAGCGTTTGCCGCTTTTGCCAATTAACGAGCCCAACACACCACGCAGCATTTTTCTGGCCGTATCCCTGACCATCCCCTTGGCCACTTGCTGGATCACGCCATCCTTGCGTCCGCCACGCGGTCCGGTGGAACCAATCATCATTTCCTTGACCGCCCCCCAAAGGCCTTCATCCTCTACCTGGACACGGGCTGCCGTTTCGGCGTTTTTCTGCTCAGCACGACGTGCCAGCACTTCAAACGCCGACTCCCTGTCAATCAGGGTGTCATATTTGCCGGCAAAACCCGATTGATTGCGAATAAGCTGGCGTTCTACATCCGTTGCCGGCCCCATCCGGCTGGCCGGGGGCAAAACCCAGGCACGTTGCGTAATACCGGGACTACCCTTGGCATCCAGGCAGGAAATGAGTGCTTCACCCACACCCAACTCAGTAATCTCGCGTGCAATATCCAATTCAGGATTGGGTCTCATGGTGTCTGCCGCCGTTTTGACCGCTTTCTGGTCACGTGGCGTAAAGGCCCGCAGGGCATGCTGAACCCGGTTGCCTAACTGACCCAAAACAGAATCGGGAATATCAGCCGGATTCTGTGTGACAAAATAAACCCCAACCCCTTTTGAACGCACCAGACGTACAATCTGCTCAATTTTTTCAAGCAACACTTTGGGTGCATCATCAAACAACAGGTGTGCCTCGTCAAAGAAAAACACAAACTTGGGTTGATCCGGGTCACCCACTTCAGGTAGTGATTCATAAATTTCAGCCAGTAACCACAGCAAAAACACGGCATACAGTTTGGGCGACTGCATCAGCTTGTCTGCCGCCAGGATATTCACCATGCCCTGGCCTTGTGCATTACAACGGATCAGGTCGTGAATATCCAGCATGGGCTCGCCAAAGAAGCGGTCTGCCCCCTGGGTTTCAAGCTGCAGCAAAGCACGCTGGATGGCCCCCACTGAAGCGGCAGACACATTGCCATACACCGGTCTTAATTCGGCGGCCCTGTCATTCACGTTTTGCAGCATGGCCCGCAAGTCTTTCAGGTCTAGCAAAAGATGATCTTCATCATCGGCCACCTTGAACACCAGATTCAGGATACCGGTTTGCGTGTCATTCAGGTTTAGCATGCGAGACAAGAGCAAAGGCCCCATATCGGATACCGTGGCACGTACAGGATGCCCCTGCTCGCCAAACACATCCCACAAAACCGTTGGGCAAGCGCCCCACTGCGGAACTGGCAAACTCAGTTTTTCAAGACGCTCAAGCAGTTTTGGGTTTTCAATGCCGGTTTGCGAAATACCTGTCAAATCACCTTTCACATCGGCCAGAAACACCGATGTTCCGATACGGGAAAAGGCCTGTGCCAACACCTGAAGCGTAATGGTTTTACCGGTTCCGGTTGCACCGGTTATGCAACCGTGACGGTTGGCCAGCTTGGGCAAAAGAAAGACGTCAGTCTTTGCATTTTTAGCTATCAGGATGGGATTTGCCATAAATAAACCTTTGTCAAGTGCAAAACATTAGAAAATCTAACCGTATTCTATAAAAGTTTGTCGCACTC
>CAZPNE010000093.1:0-6876 GCA_964588255.1 uncultured Advenella sp.
ACAAGTCAAAAGAGAGCTGCATGCCATTCTGGATCTGGGCAAGCAAGTTATTGAGTTGCCTTATGACAAAGTCAAGCAGCTACCCCTTGATGATAAACTGCTGGATGCCATTAAAACGGCCCAAAAGATTAACGGCCGGGAAGGCAAACGCCGCCAGATCCATTACGTCGGCAAACTCATGCGCACGGCCGATATTGAAGCCATTCGCCAGCAACTGGATGTCTGGGAAAACGGTTCGAAAGAAATCACGGCACATATGCACCGGCTGGAAACCCTGCGTGACCGACTGATTGCCAGTGATGAAGAATTAACGGTACTCCTTTCCGAATATCCCCAGGTGGACATCCAGCAATTCAGGGCACTTATTCGCGCTGCCCGCAAGGAACAAGCCACCAATAATACCCTGACAGAAACCCAGGAACCACAGAAAAAACATTACCGCGCCCTGTTTCAGGCGCTCAAGTCTATTTTATTATCTGGGGAATAATTCATTATGTCCGAACAAGTACTGCTCGATTGCGTTGAAATCAATACGGGCAATCACATCACCCACACCATTATCTGGATGCACGGCCTGGGGGCCGATGCCAACGATTTCGTCCCGGTGGTTCCCGAGCTAAGGCTACCCAAACCGTCAAACATTCGTTTTGTGTTCCCCAATGCACCGGTTCGTCCAGTGACCCTGAACAATGGCATCGCCATGCCGGCCTGGTTTGATATTATTTCACTGGATCGCATTCATGGCCCGGAAGACGAACCCGGACTAAGGGAAGCCCAACAGTCCATTGAAGCCCTGATTACCCGTGAAAATGAGCGTGGTATTCCGACAGAAAACATTTTCCTGGCCGGCTTTTCACAAGGCTGCGCCATGGCCCTGTTAACCGGGCTGCGTCATCCCAAAAAGCTGGCTGGCCTTATCTGCCTGTCTGGCTTTCTGCCCCTGGCAGCCAAAACCGAAGCTGAACGTAGCCTGGCAAATATGGATATCCCTATTTTCATGGCTCATGGCACTCAGGACCCGGTAGTGGTCCCAGAGCGTGCGCTTAACAGCAAAGCAACACTGGAAGCGCTGGGCTACCAGAACCTGCAATGGCATACCTACCCCATGCAGCATTCGGTCTGCCTGGAAGAAATCCACGATATTTCAGACTTCATCCAGAAAAACCTGGCCTGATTAATCTTCCTGATTTAACGGCATCCAGACCCTTCGCATTGAAGGGTCTTCTTCATCCGGATCATTTTGCAAGCCCAGGCTGGTCATTAAATGCAGCATCGGTTTGTTGCTGGCCAGCACCACACCTTCTATGTAAGCCAGCTCCTGTTTACGGGCTGCCTGTATCAGCTTGCTCATAAGGGTTCTGCCCAAGCCCCGCTTTTGCCATCCATCACCAATCACCAGGGCATACTCAGCCCCCACGCCATCGGCATTGCGCAGATAGTGCGCCAGACCGATAATTTCTTCCCGTGGCAGCCCGCGATTGGCCTCGTTGGGCACCTGAACAGTGGCTACCAGGGCCAGCTCACGATGGTAATCCACATAGGTATAACGGCTTAACATTTTAGGCGTCAGCTCACGCATCATTGAAACAAAACGCATGTAACGTGACTTCTCGGACAGCCCCCGGATAAAATCCTGCAGGGCTTCGGCGTCTTCAGGCCGGATGGGTCGCAACACCCACTCCTGATCATCATCAAAACGCCTGTTTTCAATCAGGTAATGCGGGTATGGGAAAATGGCCATATGATCATAACCAGACTCCCGTGGCGAAACACCCGCCACCTCTTCATCAAGCACAATCCTGACATCCCTGGCATGAACTTCACGGTAACCCAGAATAATCGGATTGATTTCAAGCATTTGAATGCAGGGAAACTCGCTGACCAGATCAGCAACCGATTCAAGAATACGCTGCAGTTTGACGAATATGTGCGGCTCTACATAAGTTTCCAGTTCCTGGCGCCATACCCGGCTACGCTTGATGAGCTGACCCGCCAGGTAAGCATTCAGGGGAGGCAAATCAAGCCCTTTGTCACGGGATGAAAACACAACTTTGTGCCCGCCCTCGCCAAAACGTATCCATGGTCCAAAAATGGGATCGTTCTGAACCTGTATCATCACGGCCGGCACGCCATCTTCAACGGAAAACTGTTCATCCTGCTCATCTTCCTGCCAGGAAACCCCCACATGAAAACAGTCCAGCAGGCGCATGGCTTCCTGGACATCAAGGGTACTGCGGTTTTCCTTCAGTGCCGCATCAAGCAGGGCACGGGCGGCCGGAATATCGGAAGACAGGGAGTCAGGTTGCGGAATCCGGAGCTGATGCAACAGTTGCTGGTTATAAAAATAATCACACAGCGACATCATGGCACCCAACGCCGTTTCGGGTGTCCTGAAAGCCGGCATGCCGGCACGGTTAAGCAGCTGGCGAAAAGGTCGCATGGTGGCCTCGCCCAGAATGCTGGTCACAATGGGTTTAAGCGCCTTGCGGGCATAAGCCGCCAGTTGCTCCACCACCTGCTGCATGTTGACCAGTTCATCGGGCGCCAACATGACCATGACGGCATCAACACCGGCATCATCCACCATTACTTTCAGGCTCTCGACAAGTTGCTCGCCGGTAAGCGGCGCATAACTGATGGCCGGATTGCCCACAATGGCACCATGCCCCAGAATATGCCTCAGGTCGCGCAAACTGTTTGAGGACAACGATGCCTTGGATAAGGCACTGCTGTTGCCCATTGCATCAAACGTCAATGAGGTAGAACCACGGCTATTGCCAAACACCACAATCCGCCCGCCTTTGGGACGCCGTGCATACGACAGCGCTTTCAAGGCGGCAAACAGCTCGACAAAATAATCAACCCGAACCGCGCCGGCACGCCGGATGGCGGCATCAAACACGGCATCATTCCCCTTCAGCTCGGGACTTGCCCGCCCGGCACGCAAAACCACGACCGGCTTGACACTGGAAGCCATACGAATGGCGCTAATCAGCTCCCGTCCGGAACCCAGCTTGTCCATATACAGGGCAATACTGTCGGTACGGGAGTCTGTGGCCAGGTATTCAATAATTTCAGGCAAGTCTACATCAATCACCTCACCCAGAGAGATGGCGGCAGATAAGCCAAGGTCTACATCATTGGCCCAGTCCATAATGGACATCAGCAACAGCCTGGATTGCGACACAACCGCCACCCTGCCCTGATGCGACAGGATGGGATGCTTGCTAAGATTCAAATTCAAGTGGGGCCGCTGGATACCAAAAGCACGCGGCCCTAACAGCAGGCAATTATTTCGTCTGGCCCAATCCAGCACAAACTGGCGGATTTCCAGGGGATCGTCATCAATAGCTTGCGTGGGCAGCAGAACCATGGCCCGGGTCGGCTTACGCTCTAAAAACGACAAAACCATTCCCAGTCTGTCAGGTTGCACGCATAACACGGCCAGGTCTTTTCTTTCTTCACTTTCAATGGACTCTTTGGCTGACAGTTGCGCAAATGATTCGGGCGAATCAAATGGCATCAATATGGTGTTACGCACCAGGTAGGCCGGCACCGATTCGCAAACCGGTAAAGACACATCTGAAATCACGATTAACGATCTTGGCTCAAAGATGGAAGCCAGGCGATGACGCAGCATATATTCACTCACAAAAATGTTAAGTTAAAATGAAGTTTTTCTGAAGTCTGCCAAGTCATTGTAAACTGTCTTGCCTCTTCTTTTAATTACTTAACTGTTTTAACTATTCATGACTTCCTCTTCTGTTAGAACCCGTTTTGCCCCATCCCCAACCGGCTATCTCCATCTGGGTGGCGCACGGACAGCACTTTTCTCATGGGCTTTTGCCCGTCATCACCAAGGCACTTTTGTGTTGCGTATCGAAGATACCGACCTTGAACGCTCCACACCTGAAGCGGTACAGGCCATTCTTGACGGTATGCAATGGCTGTCGCTGGCAGCGGATGAAGGCCCTTTCTACCAAATGCAGCGCGCTGAACGCCACAAAGAAGTGATTGCCAAAATGCTGGCTGATGGCACGGCCTATCATTGCTACAGCACCCCGGAAGAAGTGGAGCAAATGCGCGAAAGCGCCAAGGCAAAAGGCCTGAAACCCAAGTACGACGGCACTTGGCGCCCCGAACCCGGCAAAACACTGCCCTCCGTTCCCGAAGGCCGCAAACCGGTTATCCGCTTCAAGAACCCCACCGAAGGCGCCGTTTCCTGGGATGACATGCTCAAGGGCACCATCACCATTGAAAATGCCGAGCTTGATGACCTGATCATTGCCCGCCCCGACGGTACGCCCACCTACAATTTCTGTGTGGTGGTTGATGACTGGGACATGCGTATCAGCCATGTGATTCGGGGTGATGACCACATCAACAACACACCACGCCAGATCAATATCCTGAAGGCCTTGGGCGCGCCCATTCCCGAGTATGGACACGTGCCCATGATTCTGGGTCCCGATGGCCAAAAACTGTCCAAACGCCATGGCGCTGTCAGCATCATGGAATATGAAAAACAGGGTTACCTGCCCGAAGCCATGGTGAACTATCTGGCCCGTCTGGGCTGGAGCCACGGTGATGATGAGATTTTCTCGCGTGAGCAACTGGTTGAATGGTTTGATACCCGCAACCTGTCCAAGTCGGCAGCACAATGGGATCCTAAAAAACTGAATTGGGTCAACGCACATTACATCAAGGCATTAAGCGACAGCGAACTGCAGGAACATGTTTTGCCACGCATTCACGCCCGTGGCGGCCAAACACAAGACCTGGACATGCCAGCTGTGCTGGACCTGTTCAAGGATCGTGCCGAAACCCTGGAACAACTGGCCGACAGTGCCATGCTGTTCTGCGCTCCCTTCCAGCCAGCGTCCGAAGAACTGCAAACCCAGTTCCTGACTGAAGATGCCAAACGCATTCTGGCCGGTTTTGCCCAAAACGCCAAACAGCTGGACGCCTGGACAACCGAAGCACTGGATGCCCTGATCAAGGAAACCTTAAGCGAACATGGCATCAAAATGCCTATGCTGGGCATCCCTTTGCGCCTTGCCGTAACCGGCCAGAAACAAACACCATCCATTGGTGCCGTGCTGGCCATTATTGGCAAGACGACCGTTCTTGAACGACTGCAAAACGCCATATAGCGTTATCGCAAGCCAGCAAGCAATAAAAATCCGCCTTGCCCAAGCCACAGGCAGTTCCTGTTCATGGCCTTGGGCAAGGCGGATTTTTATGCATTCTGCAAAAACACCTGGCCGGTTTTGTTGGTTTTTCGCCAATTATTTTTATACTTCAAACAAAGCGCCAAAGATTTTTTTGCTTCATCCCAACGAAAAAACCGGGCACCCAACACGGCCCCTCTGCACCACTTCAGCGACCCGTCACGCCGATGGCACGTCTTACCAATGACAGCGTGTGTATGCATCACAAACACGTCCCCAAAAACACCAAACAAAGCCACAAGCCTTTATTTTCAATGCTTTTAGAAAAGTGCATCGCAACATGGCCGACTTGCGGGCATATCAAAAACATGCCATTCTCTCTTGCTTCATTTTGCCAAAACAGGTTTCGTCATTTGCACTCTGCCTGAAGCAAAGTGATCAATCACATTTATCCAAAATTCAAAAATTTTTTTAAAGGTTTGCTTTATCGCTAAGGTCTTAATATTGATAACAATTATTTTATTTCCTTTGCCCTTTATTTCATAAGTATTTCGTGCGTTCCATGACGTAATGAGTTACCCTTGCGGTTATAACTGTAAAAAAATTATTTGCCGTTATAACTATTTGAAATGTTCCGCGCTGAAAGCGGGGAATATATCAAATGGTGCTACAAAGAAAGTAGAGTTATCCGTTGCCGGATTTATACTTTAACCTTGAAATTATATCTACACAGATGTATTTATTTTTTTTCATATCCGGACCCTTTTCCAAGGAGTATTGCCATGGCAACAGCAGCCAAAAAAGCAGTCAAAAAACCAGCCGCTAAAAAAGCGGCAACCAAAACAGTGGCTAAAAAAGCTACTGCTGTCAAAAAAACCGTTACAGCTGAAACGCCAGCCGTGACAAAAACAGTTGTCAAGAAAGTAGCTGCTAAAAAAACCGTTGCAAAATCTGTTAGTAAAACAGCTGCTCCAGCCAAGAAAGCAGTCGCTAAAAAAGCAGTGCCCGCTACAAAAACAGTGGCAGCCAAAAAAACCACCGCAACCCAAACCACTGCCGTGAAGAAAACAGCCGTTGCCAAAAAAGCGGTTCCTGCCACAAAAACGCCAGCGACCAAAAAAGTAGCACCGGCGAAAAAAGCAGTCACTACCGCTAAAGCCACACCAACCCAAAAAACAGCAACCGCCACAAAAACAACGCCTGCTACAAAAGTAGCACCTGCCAAAAAAGCGGCAGCAGCGAAAAAGGCAGCACCCGCCAAAAAGGCAGTGGTAGCAACTAAAGCCGCACCCGCTAAAAAAGCGGAAACCGCCACAAAAGCCGTTCCAGCCAAAAAAACAGTCGCCAAAAAAACAGTCGCCAAAAAAGCGGCTCCCGCTAAAAATGCAGTTGCCGCTGAAGTCCCTGCGACAGATACCGCAGCCGTTGCAAAAACAGCAGCTAAAACAGGCACCAAAACAGCTACTGCCAAAAAAGTCCCGGCAGCCAAAAAAGCAGCCGTGAAGAAAACGGCCGCCAGCAAAAAAACCGCTGGTTCTGCCGCTAAAACAGGCAACAACAGCAACTCATCCTGGCCTTTCCCTACAGGCAATCGACCATAATCGGTTGAAGTAATTACAAAAGCCGTCTAAATTAAACACTTAGACGGCTTTTTTTCGGTTTTTATTTTTTATATGATCAATTCAATACTTAGTTTTTTGCTTGG
>CAZPNE010000094.1:0-4114 GCA_964588255.1 uncultured Advenella sp.
CCACGTTAACCTGTGCCAATACCTGACCTGATGCAAATAATATTGCAATTGCAGTAAATATTTTTTTCATGGCGATTCCTTTGGGAGGGGGAATACCCCCTCCAAGAATATATGCGTATTATAATTTTAAAAGCTTTTGATGCTTGTTATGGGGTTCCTACCAAGGGCCCCAGGCACCACCAATCAGACCAATACCACCAAAGCCACCAAAGCCACCAGCATTGGCAGTATAGCCACTACCAGCATTTGAAGCAGAGCCCTGAGCTGCACTGCCCGCTGAAAAACCGTTACCATATTGCCGAGTAGTAGAATGCCCATTTGTGTTTGTATCTACTCCAGTTGGAGTCATCGTCACTGAAGCATTACCGCTTGAACGAGTCAACGATCCGGATTGATTGCCTGCAGCACCAAATCCAATTGACCCCTGTACACCTCCTGTACCAGATCCCCCATGAGTGGAACTGTTTGCTCCTCCTACAGCACCAAAACCGCCAAAGCCAATACCAACAGTTTGAGCATGTGCACTGGTAGCCATCAAACCGCCAGATGCCAAAGTCAACGCAGAGATAAGTAGTAGTTTTTTCATTTTGCTGCTCCTTTACGGATACATTTTTCGAACCGGACGCCGTCCGGCACGGTTACTGCAAAATGGAATAGCCAAATTCCGTCAAGATGTATATGTTTGCAACATTAAACAGGGAGGCTACCCCACCAACATCAACAACTTGAACCATCAAATTGCTGAATTCTTAATATGTTACATTTTTGAAACGAACCACTTCACCCCTAATATTTACGGGATTAAATCTTTCAGTTCTGATAAAAGTACAGAAACAGTACAAAGTTGAAACTTATATATATTTTTTTCTAAAACTTATGCTGCCAAATACTTAGGATTGTTGAGTTGCTGATAGTAGTTAATAATTTATGTATGATGATCTGGCACTTGCCGAAACCACATTTATTTGCTGCATTCCTGCTATTGTTGAAACTAATTCCACATGAATCAAAAAAGTTTTCAATACTTTAATGGATATTTTCTTACTTTTTTGTAACATCAACATAATTATCATATTATGAGAAAATAAAATATGAACCCAAGACGAACTAAAATTGTAGCCACTTTGGGACCCGCAACCCGGTCACCAGAACAAATTGAACAGATGATGCTGGCCGGCATGAATGTTGCAAGGTTAAACTTTTCCCATGGCAGCCATGACGAACATCGCCAAAGCGCGCAGCGCATCAGGTCAATAGCACACAAGCTGCAAAAACACATTGCCATCATGGTCGATTTGCAAGGCCCTAAAATTCGTATTGCCCGTTTCATCAACGGCCAGGTCTTGCTACAAGCCAGTCAAACATTTATTTTATCCAACACCCATCCGCATAACGAGGGTACGGCGCATATTGTCGGCATCGACTACCCTGCCCTGATAACTGATTGCCAGCCGGGTGATGAACTGCTGCTGGATGATGGCCGCATCGTGCTGGAAATCACCCACATTGAAGGCCAGGAAGTGCACACACGGGTACTGGCAGGCGGGTCGCTTTCCAACAACAAAGGTATCAATCGCAAAGGAGGTGGCCTTTCCGCCCCCAGCCTGACCGCCAAAGACAAGGAAGATATCAAGATTGCTGCCGACATTGAAGCCGACTATATTGCCGTTTCTTTTCCTCGCTATGGCAGCGATATTGAACAGGCCAGGCAACTGGCCCGGCAAGCCGGTAGCAAAGCCTGGATTGTGGCCAAAATAGAACGTGCAGAAGCCGTGGCTGATGACCAGGCACTGGATGAGCTGATTACGGCCAGTGATGCCGTCATGGTAGCCCGTGGCGACCTGGGGGTTGAAGTGGGCGATGCCGAATTGGCTGGTATACAGAAAAAAATCATCCTGCACGCGCGCACCCTGAATAAAGTGGTGATTACCGCCACCCAAATGATGGAGTCGATGATTGCCAACCCCATTCCCACGCGTGCCGAGGTGTCTGACGTTGCCAATGCCGTCCTGGACTACACCGATGCCGTCATGCTGTCGGCCGAGAGCGCAACCGGCAATTATCCGCTTGAAGCCGTCATGGCCATGTCACGCATTTGCATAGGGGCTGAAAAACATCCAACGTCAAATAAATCCGGTCATCGGCTGGGGCAGGTTTTTCCACGCTGCGATGAAACCATCGCACTTTCCGCCATGTATGCGGCCAATCACTTCCCCGGTGTAAAAGCAATTGTTTCCCTTAGCGAAAGCGGCCATACTCCCCTGATCATGTCGCGCATCCGTTCAGGCGTGCCTATTTATTGCTTTACCCGGCATAGGGAAACCCAAAACCGCGCTGCCCTTTTCAGGGGGGTTTATCCGGTGAATTTTGACAATAGCCATCTGGACCCAACCCTGCTCATGCAAGCCGTCCTTGAAGAGCTTAAAAATCACCAACCCCTGGAAACCGGTGACTGGATCATTATCACCAACGGAGACCTGTCAGCCCCCTGTAACGGCACCAATAGCATGAAATTAATCTGTGTCAATTAATTTAAATTTAAAATGAAAATCATCATTGCCCCTGACTCATTCAAAGAAAGCCTGCCAGCCCATGAAGTGGCCAAGGCCATTGCCAAAGGCGTAAGGCAAGCAGCGCCCACCGCCAGCATCCATTGCGTTCCCATGGCCGATGGGGGTGAAGGAACCGTATTGGCCATTGCGCAAAGCACTCCGTGCACACTCATGCAAAGCACCGTCCGCAACGCATTAGGCCACCCGGTACCAGCTACCTGGGCCATGACCCACACCAATACTGCCATTATAGAAATGGCCAGTGCTGCCGGCCTTGAACAACTCACCCCCCAGAACAGACCGGTCCTGCGTGCCAATACGTTTGGGGTTGGTCAACTTATTATTGAAGCTTTAAATAAACAGGCCAGGCATATTATCCTGGGGCTGGGCGGCTCGGCCACCAACGATGGCGGTGCTGGCATGCTTGCCGCCCTGGGCATTCAGTTTATGGGTAAAAACAATACCTTGCTGGAATCCATCCCCGAAGAGCTGGCCAGGCTTGAAAAAATAAATCTTTCGGGCCTGGACCCACGTCTGTCGCAGACAGCATTTACCCTGGCTTCCGATGTAAACAACCCTTTGTGCGGGTCCCATGGTGCCGCTGCTATTTTTAGCCCACAAAAAGGCGCCACGGCAGAACAGGTCCAATTCCTGGACCAGACTATGGCGCATTATGCTGATATTACAGCCACTACGCTGGGCAAAGACAGGCGTCATGAACAGGGAGCAGGCGCAGCAGGCGGCCTTGGCTTTGCTGGCTTAAGTTTCTTGAATGCACGGTTTCGTCCCGGGGTGGAAATAGTGGCCGAATTTGCAGGACTGACACGCCTAATTGAAAATGCCGACCTGGTTATTACCGGTGAAGGCAAGCTGGATGAGCAAACCTTGCAGGGTAAAACCCTGGCCGGCATAGCTACCCTGGCACAAATGCATCAGGTCCCAATGATTGTGATTGCCGGCACCTTGGGCGCCAATTACCAGGCGTTGTACAGCCAGGGAATGACTGCGGCCTTCAGCCTGTGCAACGGCCCCATCACGTTACCGGAAGCCATGCAACAGGCATCGCGTCTGCTTCAGGAACGCAGCCGGGATATTATGCAGGTTTTTCTGGCAAGCCAGCTAAGTAAAGGCGGTAAAAACTATAAGATTAAATGATCAACTCCCACGCGAGAGCATGGGAATTAGAAAAACGCCTACCGTTCATTATTTCAAGCCTGGTTTATTTTTCCGCTATCCAGCAAATAGTCAGAAAGGCGGATAAAATCGGCCACACTTAACGACTCGGCGCGGGCTGTTTCCTTAATGCCAACTGCATCCCAGTCTATTTCCCAGTTTGCCAAAGAACGACGCAACATTTTCCGGCGTTGGGAAAACGAGCGGGCAACCACCTGCTCAAACACCTGCCACTGTTTTGGCGCAGGACGGGAATCAGGTAAGGGAACCATGCGCACCACGGCCGACATAACCCGTGGTGGCGGGTCAAACGACTCGGGGGGGACATCAAACAGCCAATGAATTTTATAGCGCGATTGCAACATGACAGACAAGCGGCCATAATCGGA
>CAZPNE010000094.1:4214-6752 GCA_964588255.1 uncultured Advenella sp.
GGCGCAGAAGTATCTTGCGAAAATTTGCGCGCGACGTCTTCGAACGACTCACCGTTACTTAAGCGGTTATGCAAGCTTTGGATTCGCTCGTAAGCCTGCTTATCGGAAACCACAGGGCTTGTTTTAACAAGAATATGACGAACATTAGATTCGGTCACATTAACCGGTCCTTGCTGTTTAGCGGCAATTTCCATAGGGGAAAACTGGGGTCGGGGTGGTGGCGGTGGCTGCACGTTAACAACACGCTTGTTTTCTTTAATCAAGCCACGGCGCTCCAGCACTTTCAAGATATGGAAACCGTTGGGTGCCTTGAAAACCCCGGTCGTGCGTCCGTCCGCCACGTTACGGGTAACATTCACGAACAGGGAAGGCCAGTCTTCAAACAGGCGGATACCCAATTGCCCGCCATTACCTGCCTCCGGGCCATCAGAGTATTCTTTGGCCACAGCAGTAAAACTGGTACCACGCCTGATTTTACCCATGGCATCATTGGCTTTCTTGCGGGCAGCCTCAAGTACCTCTTCAGAGGCATTGTCGGGGACACGAATGAATATGTGCTGCAGGGCGACCGCCTTGGGCTCAAATGAGCGTTCGATCACAACCTGTTTCTGGGGTGGCGGAGGCGTATAAGCAACCTCTTTTTTAGGTGCCACGCCGGTTGGGTGCTGCTTCAAAAAGGCATCCACATCAGATTCGGTCACACTAATACGGCTTTGAATAATTCGGTTGCGCAACTGATCCATCATCACTTCACTGCGCAGGTTTTGCAGGTACTCTTCCCATTTCATGCCAGAACGGCTCACTTCTTCTTTCAGGCGTTCGACAGGAATATTATTGCGCTGCGCGATCGTACCCAGGACCTGGTTCAACTGGGTATCACTAACCGTTAGCCCCATGCGTTCGGCATCCTGCTTCATCAATTTTTCATCAATCATGGACTGCAGCACCTGATCGCGGGCTGCACCACCCTGCCCGCTAATTCGCAGGGATGCCATCCGATTGTCCAGCTCCCGAATGGTGATGATTTCAGTATTGACTACCGCGGCTATGCCATCACCAAACTGAGCTTGTGTTTTCGCAGTTTTGCCAGCTGTCCCCGGTGCTGCTTGCGCCACCACTGGCAAGGCAAGGCAGAAAACGGGAATGGTTGCAAATGCGAGTTGGCGTACGCGTTTTAGTCTACGCATTATTCATACCTTTCAAATGTAGATTTTACTGGAACCGGAGTGGTTGTTGATTCATACCCCGGCACATTTTCTCTTAACAGACCCATTGGATCACTACCCAAGGATCCAAGACCGGATAATTCCAATTGTAAGAATATAGCAGAATTTGCCTTTTCTTTTGAAACCGCATAACGCTGCATCACAACCCGGCCCGTCCAGCAACAGTTGCCTTTATACTCAAAACCAAGAATGGACTGGGTTACCCTTTTATCCTGAAATGAATAATCAATGCGGCCAACGCCTGAGATGTTTTCAGTAAAGGGCCATTGTGCCGACAGACTGGTGGTTTCCTTGCCCTTTAACTGATAACGCAATGGATTGCCTCTTTCATCCAGAAAAGGATCCTGCTGATAGCGGTAAGACATGGAAATGCTGGTCAGGCGTTTGGGCTTCCAGCGCAAAGCAGCATAAGACTGTGTCACTTTCCTGTCGGCCGAATCCACCTGCACCGCCAGCTCGGTATTCAGGGTATCGGTAAGTGCGGCACTTAAACCCGCCAGATAATCCGACTTGGACCGTTTACGGGCCTCTTCCCCAGGTAAGGTCACTTTCTGGTCTTCAAAATAAAACCGTTGCGCCAGCTGCAGGGACAGTCGCTCGAAACCACTATCTTCATCCAGCCAGCGACTGGTTATTCCCATGGTCAGCTGGTTGGCATTGTTAATCCGGTCCCAGCCACCACTATAACGGTTTTCAGCATACGCGGAACCAAACCCGAACTGACTGATAGAGGTATCATAAATGGGAATATCCGACTGGTCTTTATAGGGAATGTACAAATAATACAGTCGAGGTTCAAGGGTTTGCAGGGACGGATTGCCAAACAGTGTAGTACTGCGCTCAAAGGTCATGCCACTGTCAAGGGACAGGATAGGTAACGTCCGGCCGATGGAACCCTTTTGAGTGCCCGCCTGGCTTTTGAAACTGTATCGGCCAAATTCTTTATACCAGTCAGTATCGTAATGGGAAACATGTAAACCGGCCTTGGGCGTGATGTACCAGCCAGGACGGACAATCGGGTAACTGATCGTGCTATAAGATGTAAAACGGGTTCCATCGGGTGCCCGGTGACCATCGGTCCTGGAAAAGTCAGCGATATCGCCAAAGTAAGTGGGAAACTCAAAACGGGTCAGGGTGTTATCGGTTTCAACATCAAACCCGTTCCAATTATATCGTCTGCCACGCACCTTGAGTTCGGGCACTTTTTCATATTGCCCATATAAGCGCCCCAGCGTTTCGTCTTGCAGGGTTTGGTACTTTTGCAGCATTAAATGGCCACTCCAGTACTTATACCCCGACCAACTCAAGGTAG
>CAZPNE010000095.1:0-6649 GCA_964588255.1 uncultured Advenella sp.
CGGCCAGATCTTCAGCCACTTGTGTGGTAAAAAACGAAGTATGCGCATAGGCAATCGTGTCAATCTGGTGCTTGATGGCTTCGATAACGGCCGGATGTCCGTGCCCCAGGCATGAAACCGCCGCTCCGCCACAAGCATCTATATAGCTTTTTCCGTCAGAATCAATCAGACGGATTCCCTTGCCGTCAACGGCTGTTTTCAAGGATATTTTTGGGTTACGGTGGAAAACATGCGTCATTTTTCCGGGCTCCGGGTAAATCCCTGTAATGGTTGGACAGGGCAGGCCATGGGGAGCAAACACGAGCCGTGTGGCCATTGTTTGCCAGTTTAATACAGCAATGAATTTGTCCGACTATTCTATACCCGTAAGTGAAAATTTCAAAACATCTAATATTTAATTGACCTCCTCTGGTTCTTTTGAACCGGCGATTCTTATGGCGCTATCTATCCCCGAACTAAAATCACGGGACTTTCCGTGCTTCTGGTAAAATGCAGGCATCATATATGGCAAGAACCAGCAAAGGTGTTCCGTTTACTTTGACAAAAAAATAATATGACCAAAAAAATTCTTATTGTTCGCTCTTCCTCGCTGGGCGATTTGGTACACATGCTGCCGGCCATTTCCGATATCGCCAAACATGTACCTGACGCCCAAATAGACTGGGTTGCCGAAGAGGCTTTTGCCGAAATTCCTTCCTGGCATCCCAGTGTGCATGAAGTCATCAAGGTGGCGCACCGCCGCTGGCGTAAAACCTGGTGGTCGGCGCCAACCAGGCAGGAAAGGGCCGCCCTCAAGCGTAAACTTAAAAGCACCCAATACGACGTTGTGCTGGACATGCAGGCCTTAATGAAATCCGCCTGGATCGTCCGCCAGGCCAAAGGCGTCAAGCACGGGCTAGACTGGAAATCCGCTCGTGAAGCCATGGCTTCCCTGTTTTATGATGTCCGGCATACCGTGGCTTTTTGGCAACCGGCCGTTACCCGACAACGCATGCTGGCAGCGGCTACCTTCAATTACCAATACGAAGGCGAGCCCGATTTTGGCCTGCAAAAATTTACCGATGGCGTTGCCATACAGGATTACGCGGTCATCATGCCTTCGGCCAGCCGCGAAGACAAACTGTGGCCAGAATCCGACTGGCACGCCGTATTTCGTGAACTGAATGCCGCCGGACTAAGCCTGAAGTTGCTGGCCGGCAATGAAAAAGAAGCTGAACGTGCCAAAGCGCTGGTGCGCGACTTTCCCGATGCCCGGATTTTGCCCCGCATGTCCCTGACCGATGTGGCCCGGGTGATTGCGCCTGCCCGCATGATGATTGGTCTGGATAGCGGCCTGACCCATTTGTCTGCCGCGCTTGGTCGCCCCACCATTGGCATTTACAGTGCCTCCACCCCGGTACGTACACCGCTTGTGGGCGCTTCCTTTACGGCCAGCCTGGGTGACAGGGGTATTCCACCCACACGGGAAATGGTGTTATCAAAACTGAAACAGGCAATGGTAAGTTAACGATGAACCGATTCTTTTATACCAGCACACTGCGCCTGATTTCACCCATTGCCCTGTGGCTGCTAGAACGCCGTGCCCGCAAGGCGGGCGGTAAATGGGACATTCGCAGCGATGAGCGGTTTGGCCGTTATCCCCATCCGGCGCCGGTTGGCACCAGCATCACAAATGATGATGATGATGATGAAGGATATGCCGAAACCATTTTCACGTTCAGGCGGCCGGTGTGGGTGCATGCCGTTAGTTTGGGAGAAACCCGGGCCGCGCATCCCTTAATCCAGGCGCTGTTAGACCAGGGCTATCCCGTATTGTTAACGCATATGACGGCCACCGGCAGGGCGCAAGGGGCCCGTATGTTTGCCGACGCGATAGGCCAGGGTATGTTATGCCAGGCCTGGGTACCCTATGATTTCCCCGAGGCGGTCAGGGGGTTTATAGAACACTGGAAACCCCGTTGCGGCATTTTGATTGAGCGTGAAATATGGCCTAATATGGTGGCTGAAGCCAATCGCCAGAAAATGCCGCTGATTGTGGCCAGTGCCCGGTTTTCCGAATCTGCCTACAAACAGGCCCATTGGCTGGGTAGCGTGATGCGCAATGCCCTGGCCGGGCTGGATCTGGTGCTTACCCAAAGCCGTATTGACTCTGCCCGGCTTGATGACCTGGGTGTCAAGCGCATGCAGGTGGTTGGCAACCTGAAATTTGACCTTAACGTGTCTTACAGCCAGGTGCATGCCGGCCAAGTGGTGCGCCAGGTTATTAACCGTCAGGTGGTGGCAATTGCCAGCACCCGGGATGGTGAAGAAGACTATTTCCTTAAAGCCATCAGAGCCTTGGTCAAAAACCGGGAACGGCAGGCAAACCACGCTGAAAACGAGCCACCGTTGCCTCTGTTCATGATTATTCCCCGCCATCCCCAACGTTTTAAGGAAGTGGAAACACTGATCCAGCAAAGTGGTCTTAGCTACCGGTGCCGTTCGCAAAACCCTATTAATGACGATCTGAAAACCATTGATATCCTGTTGTGTGACAGCGTTGGCGAAATGTTTTTTTATTACGCCATGTCTGATCTGGCTATTGTGGCAGGCAGCTTTGGCGAGTATGGCGGTCAAAATCACATAGAAGCCTGTGCCGTGAGTGTACCGGTCATTGTTGGGCCGCATACTGAAAATTTCCAGCAATCGGTGGAAGATGCCTTGTCTGAAGGGGCCGCCCGGCGAACCCAGAATGAGGAAGAAGCCATTAAACTGGCCCTTAAAATTTTGAATAATGAAGAACAGCGGCTTGGCATGAGCAAGGCGGCCAAGCAATGGTTATCATTACACGAGGGCGCCACCGACCGGATCATGAATGCCCTGAAGCCCTATCTTCGTTAATGTATTACCAGAGTTACCCATAATGACCCTATTGCCCAGTGCAGGCACGCTGCAGAAAACCCTGTTTTCCGCCTTGCCTGACTTCTCTTCGATTGCCTGGGTTGAGCAAATTGACTCAACCAACACTTTTCTGATGCAGGAAGCGCGCAACCCCCAAAGCCAGTGGGGGCGGCCTGCCCTGATTGGTGCCCATCATCAGCAAAAGGGCAAGGGTCGCAGCGGTCGCAAATGGGTGGACAACGCAGGTGCAACCCTGATGTTTTCCTGTGCGTATGATGTTTTTCTGCCGCCGGCGCAACTGCCCATGCTGGCACCGGTAGCGGGTATTGTGGCCTGCGAACAGCTGCGTAAAATGGTGGGGCCTGCCGCCCAGGACCGGCTAGGCATGAAATGGCCCAATGATATCCAGTTTGACGATGGCAAGCTTTCGGGCCTGCTGGTTGAATCGGTCAAGCCGGGCAATGGCCGGGTCAATGACCGTCATCATGTGGTGGTGGTGGGCATGGGGATGAACCTTTCCCAGGCAGAAACCCTAAGCAAAGACCTGGACCGCAAAGTGGCCGACTGGACCTCGGTATTAATCAGTCTGAACAGGCAAGATGAACAGGCCGAACACATTGCCCTGCTGGTTGCCCGTATTGCCCGGGCCTGGTCAGAGGCCTTTGCCCTTTATGAACAGGAAGGCTTTGCGCCGTTCCGGCAACGCCATGAAAGCCTGGATGCGCTTAAAACCTGTGAGGTAAATGTGCTGTCTGGTGATAGAATTGTACTTACAGGTACCGCCAAGGGGTTAAATGACCAGGCATGCCTGGTAGTTGAAAACGACCAGGGCCAGCATCTTGTCACCAACGGTGACATCAGCATTCGTGCCCGTACCCATACCTAGGAGCGCGCCATGCTCATGCTACTTATCGACTCGGGTAATACCCGGGTAAAAGTCACTTATCTTATCAACCAGTTCCAGCAAACCGAAGATCTTCTGGTGCTGGAACACGACCACATAGAAAAACTGCGCGAGTGGTGCAATGCCTTGCCCGAAATGCCGGTAAGGGCCATTGGTGTCAACGTGGCCGGTGAAGAAATAGCCAACAGGATCCAGCAGGCCCTGCCGGCTTCCTGTTCGCTTCAATGGCTTGCCTCACAATCGCAAACCCTGCATCTGAAAAACAGTTATAAAAACCCGGAACAACTGGGAGCCGATCGCTGGATGGGGCTATTGGGACTTTCCGAACATCGTCAAAACGCCGATTTGCCCGCCATGCTGGTTAGTTTTGGCACGGCCACGACCGTAGATACCATAGACACCGACAACGTGTTCATGGGCGGGCTGATCTTTCCGGGCGTCATGCTTATGCGAGCCAGTCTGCATAAAGGCACGGCCAACCTGCCTGCCATAGACCTGCGTAAAAGTGAAATACCACCGGCCTTTGCGCATAATACCGAACAGGCTATTTTAAGTGGCATTATTGCCGCCCAGGCCGGGGCGATTGTGCGGCAATGGAAAGCCGTGCTGGATAAAACCAGGCACCTGCCCAAAATTTTCGTGACCGGTGGTGCCCGGCATGGGGTGTTGCCAGAACTACTCCGTTTGCTTAACGATATCGCACAGGTAAAGGGATTTGATACAATCACTTTGCAGGAAATTGAATCACCCGTGCTGGATGGCTTGCGTATTTACGCACGGGCCGAATGGAATCATTAATTATGCGAACCTTGTTTTTTGTTATTTTGCTAGCCAATGGCTTTGTGTATGCACAGGGTCAAGGCTGGGTGGGTACACCGCCCAGTGAAATAAACCCGGGAAAGGCCGTTAAGCCGCCAGTGGAATTCAAATCACATGCTCTTAAAGCCGGTCCGTTGGGCCAGTAACCGCCATGGCAATTAAAACAGAAAAAATCATCTTGAAGGGAATGGCCGGCAACATAGATTGCGCCATCGACTGGCCCGATACTCCCATTAGGGGCTGGGTCCTGGTATTGCATCCGCACCCCCTGCACGAGGGTACACGGGACAATAAAATTGTTACCACGGTGGCCCGATCCTGTGCCCAGAATGGCCTGGTGGCGGTGCGCCCCAACTTCAGGGGGGTAGGTTTGTCCGAAGGCGAATTCGACAAGGCCAACGGTGAAACCCGTGACATGCAAATGCTCATTGAGCAAATAGAGCAGCTTTATCCCGAAGTGAGCCATAAAAAATGGGTGCTGGCCGGTTTTTCATTTGGTACGGCCGTGGCTGCACAACTTTATGCCGAACAAAAAGAAGCCCAGCATAAACTGCCCGATGCCATGCTGCTGCTGGGGCCTGCTGTATGGCGGTTTCAATATCGCGATATTGAACTACCGGCCGACCTGCTGGTCATACATGGAGAAAAAGATGAGGTGGTACCTTTGCAGGAAGTTTTCGACTGGCTCAGGCCTTATCAGATCCCGGTAACGGTTATTCCCGAGGCGACCCATTTTTTTCACGGGTACCTGATTCAATTGAAAAAATTGATACAAATTAAGCTGGATCAAATCCTGAAATAAGCCAGTGTTGGCAAGGGTTTGCCGGCTGCAGGGCTTATAATAATTCGCAAATGCATGGTTTTTCATGCAATTGCATTACTTTACAACTCTAACCGGATACTGTTTTTTTATGTCTTCCCGTCGTTTATTACTTGGTCTGATCGTTGTGGCACTCGCTGGGGGTGCCTATTATTTTTATGATAAAAATAATATACCTGCCCAGGCAGAAACCACAGTAAACGGTTCGGTTGTCACCTCGGTGCTCAATAATCCCGAACCGGCGGTTGCACAGGCCCCTCAGGTCCGTTCAAGCATTACTGTTACCAACGCGCAAACACCGGTCGTTAGCGATTTTGCCAGCGTTGCCCCCCCCAATCCGCCTATTAAGGCATGGATGGTTTTTGATGTAAACAGCAATCAGATTATTGGTAATGTTGAGCCCGACCTGCAAATTTCACCGGCCTCGCTAACCAAGCTCATGACCGCCAGCCTGGTGTTTGCTGCCCTGGATGATAAACGCATCGGCCTGGACCAAATGGTCACCGTGTCTGAAAAGGCCTGGAAAACCGGTGGTTCACGCATGTTTATTGAAGTGAATAAGCAGGTTTCAGTGGGTGATTTGCTGCAAGGCATGATTGTACAGTCGGGTAACGATGCCACCATTCAACTGGCCGAAACCGTGGCTGGCAGTGAAAGCGTTTTTGTGGGGCAAATGAATCAGGAAGCCAAAGCCTTTGGCATGAACAACACCAGTTTTGGTGACCCTACCGGCCTGCCTTCGCCAGATACCTACACCACCGTGCGGGACCTTTCGATACTGGCCCAGCATATTATTAAAGACTACCCCAGCTACTACCATTATTTCAGCCAGCCTGAATTTACCTTCAATAAAATCAAACAGCCTAACCGCAATGGCCTGCTATACCGCAATATTGGCGTAGATGGCCTTAAAACCGGCCATACCGACGATGCGGGTTACTGCCTTATTTCCACTGCCGTGCGCGATGGCCGCCGCGTTATTTCCATTGTGGTGGGTGCCAATTCCATTCGTGACCGTGAGCAAATCAGCCAAACCCTGCTGGATTGGGGCTTCCAGAACTTCAGCAACAAAACCGTTGCCGAAGCCGGTAAACCCCTGGTGCAGCCACGTGTATGGGAAGGTGAAACCAAACAGGTTAACCTGGGTTCGCTTAATCCGGTAACCGTGACCGTACCCCGTGGCCAGGAAAACGCCGTACAGGTGGTTACCCAGTACGATGGCAAAC
>CAZPNE010000096.1:0-6580 GCA_964588255.1 uncultured Advenella sp.
AGTATTTGTTTTCCAGGATACGGTTGATACCGGAAAATGCCTGATACACCTTGGCAGGAAGCTTGGGGTTAACGATATAGCAATACCATGCTGTTACCAGACCGGCGATCATCAGCCAGAACGGAGCCGTTTGGAAAGCATGCAGGCCATAAGCGACCCAGCCGTGATAAGTGCTGGCCAGTTCTGCCATGGCAGGATGTTCGGCGGCAACCACAATGGAATCACCAAAGAACCCTTTGAACAGCAGTGGATCGATGGCCCATGCGCCAATAATGACGGATGGAATCGCTAACAGGACCAGCGGCAATGTAACGACCCATGGAGATTCGTGGGGAACGCCACCGTGATGACCGTGGTCATCATGTTTTTTGCCATGGGCAGGCTTGGTATTGAAACGCTCTTTTCCGTGGAAAACCAGGAAGTAAAGACGGAATGAATACAGCGACGTGACAAAAACACCGATTAGCGTAGACCAGTAGGCAAAATTGGCACCCCAGACATTGGCCAGGCCAGCAGCTTCAATCACGTGCTCTTTAGAGTAGAAACCGGAGAAGAACGGTGTACCCACCAGTGACAATGTACCAATCAGGAAGGTAATCCAGGTAATGGGCATGTATTTACGCAGACCACCCATGTTACGGATATCCTGATCATGATGCATGCCGATAATGACGGAACCCGCGCCAAGGAACAACAGTGCCTTGAAGAAGGCGTGTGTCATTAAGTGAAAAATGGCAACCGGATAGGCTGACGCACCCAATGCCACCGTCATGTAACCCAGCTGGGACAGGGTTGAGTAAGCCACCACACGCTTGATATCGGTTTGGATAATCCCCAAAATACCCAGGAACAGCGCACCGATACTGCCAATCACGATAATGAATGACAAGGCGGTAGAGGACAGTTCGAACAAGGGGGAGAAACGGGCAACCATAAAGATACCGGCGGTCACCATGGTCGCCGCGTGAATCAGGGCGGAAATGGGGGTAGGACCTTCCATGGAATCGGGCAGCCAGGAGTGCAAAGGTACCTGGGCAGATTTACCCATGGCGCCAATGAACAGGCAGATACATGCAACCGTGAGCAGTTTCCAGTCGGTACCCGGGAAAATCAGGGCATCCAGGGAATCTGCCTGGGCAAAGATTTCCGAGTATTTCATGGAACCGGTATAGGCAAACAGCAAGCCGATACCCAGTACAAAACCAAAGTCACCCACACGGTTCATAAGGAACGCTTTCATGTTGGCGAAAATGGCGGTGTCGCGGGTAAACCAGAAACCGATCAGCAGGTAAGAGACAAGGCCCACTGCTTCCCAGCCAAAGAACAGCTGCAGCATGTTGTTGGCCATGACCAGCATCAGCATTGAGAACGTAAACAATGAGATGTAGGAAAAGAAGCGCTGATAGCCTGGATCATCAACCATATAACCAATGGTATAAATGTGAACCATTAATGAAACCGATGTGACCACGACCATCATAAGGGCGGTTAAAGGATCAATCAGAAAGCCGACTTCAAATACCTTGGTTCCCACCAGTGTCCAGGTATAAATAGCCTGGTCATAGTGAGCACCATTCATGGCCACTTCATACAGGGTATAAAGCGAGCCAAAGAATGAAATGGCAACAAGCAGGATCGTCAGGCTGTGCGCACCTTTGCGACAGACCGAACGTCCGAGGAATCCTGTGCCAAACAAACCGGTAATAATGGCGCCCGCAAGCGGGCCCAATGCTATCAGCAGTAAAAAGGCACTAGAGAATGTTGGTGTCATGCTGAAATTCCCCTTACCCTTTCAGACGACCAACGTCGTCAACATTAATGGAATTGATTTTGCGGAACAACAAGACCAGGATAGCCAGCCCGATTGCCGCCTCAGCAGCAGCAACAGTCATGATGAAGAACACGAAAATCTGTCCTGATGTTTCGGGTAGGCCATTGGCCCCCGTATTCCACATGGAAAATGCCACGAAATTGATATTCACCGACAACAGCATAAGCTCGATGGACATCAACAGACTAATAAGATTACGGCGATTCAGAAAAACACCAAATACACCCAGGGCAAACATGATTGCCCCTAAAATCAGATAATGTGCCAAAGTTAGCGTCATTCTGAATCCCCTTCTTTTACTGGCGCAGCTTCTTCTTTTTCAGATTTCATGCTGACAAGTCTTACACGGTCGGCGGCATTTACATGCAGCTGATCACTGGCATTCACGTACTTACGGTTGCTACGTTCACGCAGGGTTAGCGCAATGGCTGAAATCATGCCTACCAGCAATACCAGTCCACCAACCTGAATCGGGAACGAATACTCGGTATACATGGCAATACCCAGCTCACGCGTATTGTTATAAGCGTCGGGTAAGGCAACCAGTTCGCCCGAGCCGTAGTACACCGTACCCAGAACAAAGGCAATTTCCAGCACCATAATGCCCCCAACCACCAGACCCAAAGGCAGGTAAGTACGGAAGCCATCACGCAATGACTCGGGAACCACGTCAATCATCATGACCACGAACAGGAACATGACCATCACCGCACCGACGTATACCACGATCAGCAACAGCCCCAGAAACTCGGCACCGATAAGAATCCACAGCAATGCTGCAGTAACGAATGACAGGATCAGGTGCAACACAGCCGTAACCGGACTGCGTGCGGTAATCACCCTGGCACCGGCTACTACCAGAATAGTAGCCAGAATATAGAACAAAACAGTTATAAATGTCATAGTTTGCTCACCTGCCGATTATCTGTATGGAGCATCGATTGCACGACGTGCAGCGATCTCTGATTCATATTGGTCACCTACTGCCAGCAACATATCTTTGGTGAAATACAGATCACCCCGCTTTTCACCGTGGTACTCATGAATATGGGTTTCCACGATGGAATCTACCGGGCAGCTTTCTTCACAAAAACCACAGAAGATACATTTGGTTAAGTCAATATCGTAGCGCGTGGTGCGACGTGTACCGTCATCACGCTCTTCGGATTCAATGGTAATGGCCATCGCAGGACACACAGCCTCGCAAAGCTTACAGGCAATACAGCGCTCTTCACCATTGGGATAGCGACGCAATGCATGCAAACCACGGAAACGCGGCGACATCGGCGTTTTTTCGTGCGGATAACGCAAAGTAATCTTGCGCTTGAAGAAATACTTGCCCGTTAAGGCCATCCCTTTCAGCATCTCGGTCAGCATGAAACTGCCGAAGAAATCTTTAATAGCACTCATAATTTTCTTCTAGCCTATTTCCAAATATTGAACGGTGTCTGCATCCAGATAGCCACAACCACCAGCCAGATACCGGTAAGCGGAATGAACACTTTCCAGCCCAGACGCATAATCTGGTCGTAACGGTAACGGGGAAATGAAGCACGGAACCAAATAAAGAAGGACACGACAAAGAATGTTTTAAGGCCCAGCCATAACCAACCCGGAACCCAGGTAAAGGGTGCAAAATCAAGGGGTGATGACCAACCGCCCAGGAACATGATGGAAGCCATGGCCGATAACAGGATCATGTTTGCGTATTCTGCCAGGAAGAACATGGCAAAACCCATACCTGAATATTCAACCATATGACCGGCCACAATTTCAGACTCACCCTCGACCACGTCGAATGGGTGACGGCAGGTTTCAGCCACAATTGAAATCACATACACCACAAACAGTGGCAGTAAAGGCAACCAGTTCCATGACAGGAAGTTCAGGCCGCGATCGGCAAACCAGCCATTCAATTGGCCCTGCACAATACCGTTCATGTTTAAAGTGCCAGATACCAGCAATACGGTAACCAGTACAACACCCATACCCAGCTCATAGGAAATCATTTGTGCCGAAGCACGCATGGCACCCAGAAATGGATATTTGGAGTTGGATGACCAGCCCGCGATAATCACGCCATAAACACCCAGCGAGGTAATGGCCATAACATATAGCAAACCTGCATTGACGTTTGCCAGTACCGTTTCCGGACCAAATGGGATCACGGCCCATGCTGCCAGCGCTGGCAGCAAAGTCATGATAGGTGCCAGAATATAAAGTATCTTATTGGCTTTTTCAGGAACAATCACCTCTTTGGTAAGTAGTTTGAATACGTCTGCAAAAGGCTGCAACAAACCGCCAGGACCCACACGGTTGGGGCCACGACGAATGTGCATATAACCAATCATGCGGCGTTCCCACAAAGTCAGGAAAGCCACACAGATAATGATTGGCAGGGCAATAATCAGGATTTTGACAATTGACCACACCACCAGCCACGGTGTTGCACCGATCAGGCCAGCGCCCCAGGCATCAAATGCGGCAACGCCATCAGTGAACCAAGACCAGATATCCATTAGACGCGCTCCACAGTAAGTTGAGCAAAGGCACTACCCAATGCTGCTGTTTGTTCGAATGCATGGGCAATACGCACGGTATTGTTCGCAAGCATATCGTCCTGCTCAACCGACAGTACCACTTCGCCATCGGCAGATTTTACTTTAACCTGATTACCGGCAACCAATGCGAGTACACCCATGGTTTCAGCATTCATGCGTGCCATCGGTGCCGCACTGGCTGGCGACAGTTGCAATGATTCTGCACGACGGACAATCGCATCGCTACGATAAATAGGCACATCGGCCACACGTTCCAGACCGGCTACCGGTGTCACGGCAGGATGCACGTCTTCAGTATTGATTTGGTTGTTGAGGCGAGCCGCAAAACCATTCTGCAGAACCGCATCACGGATGGTTTCAGACGTTTCGTCCTCGAAGTCGGACAGTTTCAGTATATTGCCCATTACACGCAACACTTTCCATGCTGGACGGCTTTCGCCTTTGCCTGCCACAACGCCCTTGAAGCTTTGTACACGGCCTTCGGCATTGACAAAAGTACCGGAAGTTTCCGTGAACGGTGCCACTGGCAACATAATGCGGGCCCAATCCTGTGCGGCAGATTTGTATGAGGTCAAGGCAATCGAAAACGCATTACGCAGCATTTCTTCAGCTTTCACGCCATTATCGCAATCAAGTTTTGGTTCTGCATGCAGAACAACAAATGCTTTCGGTGCATTTTTCAGCATTTGGGGTAGATTCATACCACCATCCTGGGGCACGGCACCTGCCAGATAACCACCCACCGTATTGGCACCCGCCGTCAAAAAGCCCAGCTTGGCTTCAACTGCGTTAGCAATTTGCTGTGCCTTGGCGGCAATATTTGAGGCATCGGGAGAGGAAACAGCGGCATTGCCCAGCAATACAGCCTTATTGCCACCACTTCCCAGAATGGAAACGATTTTCTGGATAGCCTCGCCCTGCTCTTGTCCACCAAGTGCCGCACTGACTTTAGCCAATGTGGCAGCCAGTTGAGACGGGGCAACCGTAAGACGGGCGGCAACCGGGAACAGAGGCTTATCACCAAAGCTGTCGATAAGCACAATCTGAGCGCCCTGCTTGGCAGCCTGACGCAGACGTTGCGCAAACAGCGGGTGATCTTTGCGTAAAGCAGACCCCACCACCAATACGCGATCCAGCTTATTGAGTTCGGCAATCGGCATACCCAACCAAGGGACACCATTTAATGCCTTGTCCAACCCTGCATCGGTCTGACGCAGACGGAAGTCAATGTTTTTAGAACCAAGACCACGGGTAAGGCGAGCCAGCAAAGCCAACTCTTCTACGGTCGCGTATTCTGTTGCAAGGGCACCAATCTGACCAATACCCTGTGTTTCATTGATACGGCCTAAACCCTGTACTGCTGCGGTTAAGGCATCACTCCAGGAAGCTTCGCGCCAGACGTTGTCATCACCTTTGATCATGGGAGTGGCAAGACGGTCTTCTACATTAAGACCTTCGTAGGACCAGCGGTCTTTATCGGAGATCCAGCATTCGTTAACTTCTTCGTTTTCGAAGGGCACCACGCGCTTGACGTTTTCGCCCTTGACCTGTACCACCAGGTTACTGCCCACGCTATCGTGCGGACTGACCGAACGGCGACGCGCCAATTCCCAGGTACGGGCCGTGTAGCGGAAAGGCCTGGAGGTAAGTGCACCAACCGGGCAGACATCAATCATGTTGCCAGACAACTCGGATTCAATAGACTTGCCAACAAAAGTCGTGATTTCGGCATGTTCACCACGACCAATCATGCCTAGTTCCATGATGCCGCCCACTTCCTGACCAAAGCGTACGCAACGGGTACAGTGGATACAGCGACTCATTTCCTCGGCAGAAACCAGCGGGCCTACATCTTTATGGAAAACCACCCGCTTTTCTTCCTTGTAACGGGACTCAGACTGACCATAACCCACTGACAGGTCTTGCAGCTGGCACTCACCGCCCTGATCGCAAATGGGGCAATCAAGGGGGTGATTAATAAGCAGGAATTCCATCACTGACTTTTGCGCGGCTACCGCCTTGGCAGAACAGGTATGGACAATCATGCCCTGGGTAACCGGTGTTGCACAAGCCGGCAACGCTTTAGGGGCTTTTTCCACTTCAACCAGGCACATACGGCAGCTGGCTGCAATAGACAGTTTTTTGTGATAACAGAAATGCGGCACGTAGACCCCCAGTTCCTGGGCGG
>CAZPNE010000097.1:0-6487 GCA_964588255.1 uncultured Advenella sp.
TTCCGCAAAGTGGCCGATGCCATGATTGACCAAGGCGTTGTGTAACAGCGGCACTCCTGGTTCCCACGCGGGAGCGTGGGAACGAGAAACAGAACTTGGTTGTCATTAAGCCCTGGATAAAAAAAACGCTATCTTTTGGGATAGCGTTTTTTTATTGACTATTGCCTGGGTGTTCCCACGCGGGAGCATGGGAACAAGCAATTTACTCGTTTGCTCGTACTATACGTTCCCACGCGAGCGTGGGAACGTATCCTTCACTCGCGTGGCAACGGGCAATAAGCTCATTAAAGGTGATTATTCACCATCAGCCGGGGTTTCTGTGGGCTGAACAGAGCCTTCCAGACCCTCCAGACCACCCAAAGCCTTGGCTGACAGACGCAGACGACCGCGGTCATCGGCTTCGATCACTTTAACTTTAACCTTCTGGCCAACGGCAAGCACATCGTTGATATTGGCAATACGGTAATTGGCAATTTCAGAAATGTGCAACAAGCCATCACGGCCTGGCAGAATTTGCACAATACCGCCAAAATCCAGCAAGCGCTGAACCGTACCTTCGTACACCTGACCCACCTCAACCACAGCGGTCAATTCAGCAATACGGCGCTCGGCTTCTTTGGCTTTTTCAAGATCGGCGCTGGAAATAACCACATCACCTTCATCACTGATGTCAATCTGGCAGCCCGTTTCTTCGGTAAGGGCACGAATGGTTGCACCACCCTTGCCAATCACGTCACGGATTTTATCGGGATTAATTTTCATGGTCAGCATGCGAGGCGCAAAACTGGACAATTCGGTACGTGAGCCGGTAAGGGCTTCGTTCATTTTACCCAGAATATGCAAGCGGCCTTCACGGGCCTGTGCCAAGGCAACCTGCATGATTTCCTTGGTAATGCCCTGGATTTTGATGTCCATTTGCAGAGCGGTAATGCCTTTTTCGGTACCGGCAACTTTAAAGTCCATATCGCCAAGGTGATCCTCATCACCCAGGATATCGGTCAGCACGGCAAACTTGCCACCGTCTTTGATCAGACCCATAGCAACACCGGCCACGTGGTCTTGAACAGGCACACCCGCATCCATCATGGCCAATGAACCACCGCAAACGGAAGCCATGGATGAAGAACCGTTGGATTCGGTAATTTCAGAAACCACGCGAATGGTGTACTGGAAATCTTCATGTTTAGGCAACGTGGCAACCAGTGCGCGTTTGGCCAGGCGACCATGACCAATTTCACGGCGTTTGGGAGAGCCAAAACGGCCGGTTTCACCAGTAGCAAACGGAGGCATATTGTAATGCAACATGAAACGGTCACGGTATTCACCCATGACGGAGTCAATGATTTGTTCGTCTTGTTTGGTACCCAGTGTGGCCACTACCAGGGCCTGTGTTTCACCACGGGTGAACAAGGCACTGCCGTGGGTACGGGGCAACACGCCCAGACGAATGCTGATTGGACGCACGGTACGGGTATCACGGCCATCAATACGGGGCTCACCATTCAGGATTTGTCCGCGAACCAGGGCTGACTCCAGGTCAAACATGATATTTTCAACCGCAACGCTATCTGGCGCGTCTTCGTTGCGCTCGGCAGCCTGATCAGCCAGGCCTTGCTTCACGCTGGCGTACACTTCTTTCAGTTTGCTGGTACGCTCTTGTTTTTGGCGAATTTGGTAAGCGGCTTGCAGGCCCTCTGAGGCCAGCGCGGTAACTGCGGCAATAAGTGGCTCATTCTTGGGTGCAGGTTCCCAATCCCATTCAGGTTTGCCGGCTTCCTCAACCAGTTCGTGAATGGCATTGATGGCTGCTTGCATTTGCTCGTGACCAAACACCACGCCACCCAGCATGATTTCTTCGCTTAATTGCTGGGCTTCTGATTCAACCATTAATACGGCAGATTCGGTACCGGCAACCACCAGGTCCATCTCGGAGTGCTGAAGCTGGGAAACGGTTGGGCTTAATACGTACTGGCCATTGATATAGGCTACACGGGCAGCACCAATGGGACCATTGAAAGGAATACCTGAAACAGACAAGGCAGCCGATGCACCAATCATGGCAACGACATCTGGATCAATTTCTGGGTCTACGGACAGGACATGAATAATAACCTGAACGTCGTTATAGAAGCCTTCTGGGAACAGTGGGCGCAATGGGCGGTCAATCAGGCGGGAAGTCAGGGTTTCTTTTTCGGAAGGCTTACCTTCGCGTTTGAAAAAACCACCCGGAATACGACCGGCAGAATACGTTTTTTCTACGTAATCGACTGTTAAGGGGAAGAAGTCCTGGCCTGCTTTTGCCTGTTTGGCAGCCACAACAGTGGCCAGCACAACAGTATCACCCATGGATGCAATAACGGCACCGGATGATTGGCGGGCGATTTCACCCGTTTCCAAAACGACTGTATGGGTACCATACTGAAATGACTTAGTCACTTTATTAAACATTTGTATTCCTTACAATAATTATTTGCCCGTTCACTACAAAAATGCACCATGATCCCATGCATTTAAAGCTGGCAAATAAACAACAATAAAAAAACCGTGCACAGTACCAAAAAAGCACTGTGCACGGTTTTATCCTTGGGCAAAAACCCTGGAAATCACTTACGCAAACCGAGTTTTTCGATAAGAGCGCGGTAAGAATCAGGGTTACGGCCTTTCAGGTAATCGAGCATTTTGCGGCGACGGCTAACCATACGCAGCAAACCGCGACGTGAGTGGTGGTCTTTCATGTGTGTTTTGAAATGACCGGTCAACTCGTTGATACGGGCGGTTAACAGGGCAACCTGAACTTCAGGAGAGCCTGTATCGCCTGCCTTGCGGGCAAATTCTGAAACGATTTCTGATTTTTTGATGTTTGCTACTGACATAATATGTTCCTCTGGGACATGCGGTAATACTGAGGGGCATTACCGTGAATTACCATGAAAATAAAATAAAATTTAACAATGCCTGTTATTAAGGCCTGAACCATACATATAATAAATGCATGTATTCATGGCTTTTAGAAAAAACAAGACAAGTACGGGATTATAACTTATTCCGCTGAATAATGTCTGATTTATATTCAGCACTAAAAAGGAAATAAAAATGTTTACTTTACCACGACATACGCTACTTAAACCGGTGCTGCTGGCCTGCTCCCTGCTATCGCTTTCAGCCTGCTCCACCTACCGGGATATCCCGCCCAACAGCCCCATTGCCCAGGTTGAAAGCAAACTGGGCTCACCCAATTACCGTTGCACCCTGCCCGATGGCCGCCAAAGACTGGTCTGGAGCCAGCAACCACTGGGGCAATACGCCTATGGCGCCAATGTAGGCCAGAATGGCAACATAGACAACGTCCAGTCAGTACTTACCGATAGTCATTTCAAACGGCTTAACGAGGGCCACTGGACGCAAAACGATGTTGCCTGCGAGTTTGGCCCACCTGCAGAAATAGACCGGGTTGGCCTGGGTGAAAAAAATGAACTGGTATGGACTTACCGCTACAAACAAAGCAATGCCTGGAATTCGTTAATGTATGTTTATTTCGGGCGCAATGGCGATGCGGTAACCCATTATCATTCTGGCCCAGACCTGCGCTATGAACGCTGGTGGGGTATGGATTAAGCAAAGACCCCCTATAACGGCGGATCATTCCCGGCATTATGGCGACTGCTGTAATGCTGGCGAATTTTACGCCAGCGGAAATACCACACCCCCCAACCTGACAGGCCATAAATAATAAACAGGCCAAACAGCACAAGCGGCGGGTTCACAGACACAATCGCAAAAACCAGCACTACCACCAACATAATGGTAGCCGGCGACAATTTCTTCTCAAGGGCCAAAGACTTGCCGCTAAAGAACGGTGCATTCGTCACCATGGTAATGCCGGTATAAGTGGTAATGACAAAAGCGATCCAGGCCTGGAATTCGTAATCAGGAATTTTATTGTCGACTGAAAGCCAGACAAACCCGGCCACCAGCGCAGCCGCCGATGGACTGGGTAAGCCCTGGAAAAAACGGCTATCCACCACCGCGATATTGGTATTGAAGCGGGCCAGACGAATGGCCGCCCCTGCCACATAAATAAAGGCGGCAATCCAGCCCCAACGGCCAATATCCTGTAACAGGTATTCATACATGACCAAGGCCGGTGCCACACCAAAAGACACCATATCGGACATGGAGTCGTATTGCTCGCCAAAAGACGATTGCGTATTGGTCATCCTGGCCACCCGGCCATCCATGGCATCAAGCACCATGGCGGCAAAAATGGCAATGGCCGCCACTTCAAACTGGCCATTCATGGCCTGTACGATGGCATAAAACCCGGCAAACAAATTGGCGGTGGTAAAAGCGTTGGGCAGCAAGTAAACACTGCGACGGCGGTTAAGATCATTCATGATGGTTTTCTATTCAGCAGGTAAATCAGCCAAGGCCGTGCTGGTGGCACTTACTTTATCACCAATCACCACTCTTGGACGGGATCCCAACGGCAGGTAAACATCTACCCGGGAACCAAAGCGGATAAATCCGTAACGCTGGCCGTGCTTAAGTTCGTTGCCCGCCTGGGCATAACATAAAATACGTTTGGCAACCAGGCCAGCCACTTGCACAGCGGTAACCGTATGCTTATCGGGCGTTTCAAGTACCATGGCATTGCGTTCATTTTCCAAAGAAGCCTTGTCAAGGGCGGCATTAAAAAACTTGCCTGAAAAATACTGGACTTTTTTAACCGTGCCATCAACCGGTGAACGATTGGAATGCACATTGAACACGTTCATGAACACACTGATTTTAATGGCATCGCGCTGTGCATAAATATCATACACCTCTTCGACCGCCACAATGCGGCCATCAGCCGGAGACAGCACCAGATTGTCACCATCAGGGGCTACCCGCTGAGGATCGCGGAAAAACTGCAATACAAACAGGGCAATAATCCAGAACGGGATAGAAACCGCAAATGACCAAAGAGAAACGATCAGTGCGGCAACGATTGAGATAGCCAGAAAAGGCCAGCCCTCTTTGGCAATAAAAGGATGCGGATAATGAGGTTTATTCATTCTATTTTTTAATCAAGGCAAATAATAATTGCCCATTGTAATAAAAATAAAAGCATTGCGTACAAACAAAAAACCCAAGCCCGTATATAACAGGATTGGGTTTCTTGATTATTGAACCATTGTATTGACAGCCCCACTGCCCGGAAAGGAAAACAGGGCTGCCAGACAAGCATTAAACGCGTTCGATAATAACGGCAGCACCCTGGCCAACACCAATACACATGGTGCACAAGGCATAGCGGCCACCGGTGCGATGCAACTGGTACATGGCAGTGGTTACCAGACGGGCACCTGATGCACCCAATGGGTGACCCAGGGCAATAGCTCCGCCATTGGGGTTAACGTGTTCAGCGTCATCAGCCAGACCCAGATCACGGGTAACGGCCAATGCCTGCGCAGCAAACGCTTCATTCAGCTCGATCACGTCCATTTGATCAAGCGTTAAGCCCGCTTTGTCCAATACCTTGCGAATGGCGGGGGCAGGACCAAAACCCATGATGCGTGGTGCAACACCGGCGGTTGCCATGGCAATCACACGTGCTTTAGGGGTAAGGCCATATTTCTTGACGGCTTCATCGGAAGCCAGCAAAACAGCGCAAGAACCATCATTAACACCCGATGCATTACCGGCAGTCACCGAACCACCCTGACGAACCACACCTTTCAGTTTGGCCAATGTTTCTGCCGTGGTAGCACGAGGATGCTCATCGGTATCAACAATTTTAGGATCGGCTTTTTTCTGGGGAATGGAAACCGGAATGATTTCTTCCTTGAACACACCGTCAGCAATCGCACGCGCGGCACGTTGCTGACTGCGCAGTGCAAAAGCGTCCTGATCATCACGGGAAACCTTGAAATCATCAGCGACGTTTTCAGCGGTTTCAGGCATGGAGTCAATACCATACTGCTCTTTCATTTTAGGGTTGACAAAACGCCAGCCAATGGTGGTGTCTTCAACTTTAGCAGCACGTGAAAAAGCGGTTTCGGCCTTGCCCATCACGAATGGTGCACGTGACATGCTTTCAACACCACCGGCAATCATCAGGTCAACTTCACCGGATTTGATTGCACGGGCGGCGGTACCAATCGCATCAAGACTGGATGCGCACAAACGGTTCAGGGTGGCACCGGGCACTTCAACCGGCAGACCGGCCAGCAAACCGGCCATACGGGCCACGTTACGGTTATCTTCACCCGCCTGGTTGGCACAACCGTAAATAATATCGTCAAGCTCGGCCCAGTTTACGGAAGGGTTACGCTCTACCAGCGCCTTGATGGGCAAGGCAGCCAGGTCATCGGTGCGAACGGTGGACAAACCACCGGCGTAACGGCCAATAGGAGTACGGATGGCATCACAAATATATGCATTAGTCATTTTGCTGATTTCCAGAAAAAGATAAAAAAATTAAAAACGATTAGAAAATGAGTTT
>CAZPNE010000098.1:0-6478 GCA_964588255.1 uncultured Advenella sp.
ATACCCTGCTTGGCAGCTTCAAACACAACGTTAGCGCCCCTGACATCCAGGCCAGTCTGCGTGCGCTAACCGCGCAAACCATTGCCAGTGCCATCCATGCCTATGCCCCTGAAACACAGGAAATCATTGCCTGTGGCGGTGGCGCATTCAATGGCCCCTTGCTGCAGGAGCTTGCGCAACGGGCGCGCCTGCCGGTAAGCCGCTGTGAAAATTACGGGATTCCTGGCCAATCCATGGAAGCCCTGGCTTTTGCCTGGCTGGCCTGGGCCCATTGCAACCGGGTGCCGGCAGGCACGCCTTCCGTCAGCGGTGCCCGGCGCAAAACTATTCTGGGCTGTTATTACCCGGCCTGAACGCTCACGAACCCTTATTTTACTTGCGGCAGTTTGCTGCCCGCCAGAATATTTTCCAGCAGGACGTGATCCTTGAACTTATACAGCCGCGCCGGCCGGCCTCGGTCCTGGGCCGTCACCTTTCCGGTTTCTTCCACCAGATCCTGATGCTGCATCATGCGGCGAAAATTCTGCTTGTGCAGCTCTACGCCAGCCAATCCTTCTATGCTTTTTTGCAATTGAAACAGGGTGAACTCCTCGGGCATCAGTTCGGAAATAACGGGGCGATATTTGATTTTTGCCCGCAGGCGGGACATGGCTGTGGCCAGAACCCGGCGATGATCCCGCTGCATTGCAACCCCGATTTCGGCCGGTCCCAGGCCAATATCCCGGTAATGGGGGGCTTCAGGAATAAGGCCCGCTTCATACATAAGTTCGTAACGTAACAGGACATGCTCTTCAACCCAATCAAAGCCATTCAGCCCCCAGCACATATCCGCCCGGCGTTGCCGGTTCAGGCGGGCTGTCGGGTCGTATTCCTGACTAACCCAATCCTGCAATGGCGGCAAGAGCGTTTGCGCTACCCAGGGCACCAATCCCTGCCGGTGATCTTCCCAGGGAAAATAAAAATACCAGTCCTGCCAGCTGGCATGCGCTTCAAGCTGGCTTTCATCAATTTCCTTGACCAGGCCCAGATAACTGACATACAGCACCGGATGCCCTGACAGACGGGTTCTGGTGGTATCCACAAACGTATACAACTGCTCTACATAGCCCATAGGCTGCCTGGTTTGGGTTTTAACCCATTGCCTGACACCCGACTGCAAGGAGCGGTGAACTGGGGACAAGGCGCCAAAAGGCAGGGACTGGCCATCAAGTACCGTTAAGACACGGGCCGAAAACCGGGTGATGGCAATTAAAACGGCAACCAGTTCACTGGCGCCCTCGTTCTGATTGGTAGCTATTTCTGATGCCGACATTTTTTATGGCAATTGATAGTTGGATATTGGCATAGGCATTGTATCTGGAAGTGTCCGCCTGGGCAAAACTATTTACAACGGCGACCATGACAGATAAAAATCCATTCATAAAAACTTTTTGCCTTTTATGCTCATATAGAGCATAATTAACTTTTTTAAAAATGACGACTTAAAAAATCATGGGACACACAGAACAGAAAGCATTTGAATTTGATCAACCCTTGTTGCAAACTGCCAACCTGAACGGACAAAGCTGCATGACGTCGGTATTGCCTGAAAGCGCAGATGCCCTTGCGGTAGGTAAAGCCTGGGCCCAAATACCCGCCCCGCTTACACAGGCGCAGCAACAACAATACATCCAGGAAATCAAGCAACTCATGCAAAATGAGAATGCTGTTCTGGTGGCTCATTATTATGTGGATCCCGTCTTGCAGGATCTGGCACTTGAAACCAATGGCTGCGTGGGTGATTCGCTTGAAATGGCCCGTTTTGGCCGCGACCATGAAGCGTCTACCCTGATTGTGGCCGGCGTTCGCTTCATGGGTGAAACCGCCAAAATGCTTAGCCCTGAAAAAAAGGTGCTGATGCCAACCCTTGAGGCCGAGTGCTCGCTGGATCTGGGCTGCCCTGCCGACCAGTTCAGTGCCTTCTGTGATGCCCACCCTGACCGGACCGTGGTCGTTTATGCCAACACCAGCGCCGAAGTCAAAGCACGTGCCGATTGGGTGGTCACCTCTTCAATTGCCCTGGAAATCGTCAGTTACCTGCATGAAAAAGGCGAAAAAATCATCTGGGGCCCCGATCGCCACCTTGGCCAATATATTCAGGACAACACCGGTGCCGATATGCTGTTATGGCAAGGATCCTGTCTGGTTCATAATGAATTCAAGGCCGCTGAACTGGCCAGCCTGAAAGAGCAATACCCCGACGCCAAAGTGCTGGTACACCCGGAATCACCGGCCTCGGTGGCGGCACTGGCCGATGTGACCGGCTCTACCAGCAAACTGATTCAGGCCGCCATCGAGCTGCCAGCCCAGACATTTATTGTGGCCACCGATGCCGGCATCATGCACGAAATGCAAAAACGGGCACCGGGCAAAACCTTTATTTCCGCCCCCACCTCGGGTAACAGTGCAAGCTGCAAAAGCTGTGCCTTTTGCCCCTGGATGGCCATGAACGGACTGGCCGGCATCAAGCAATGCCTCGTGACCGGTTCGGGCGAAGTCACACTGGAAAAAAGCCTGGCCGAACGCGCCCGCATGCCGCTTGACCGGATGCTGCAATTTGCCGAAGCCCACAAAAAATCGGTCAAGGCCAGTGGCGACCTGGTTCAGGACATGAAACTGTTCCTGCATGTAGGAGCCGCTTAAGCAGCATGAAGCATCAATTTGATACCATTATTATTGGCAGTGGCCTGGCCGGATTATCGGTGGCGCTGTCATTACCCGATAAGCACCGCATTGCCATTCTAAGCAAAGATGCCCTGATCAATACCGCCAGCGACAAGGCGCAAGGGGGCATTGCCGTCGTTTGGGACAGCCAGGATTCATTTGAACGGCACATTAACGACACCCTGATTGCCGGTGCCGGTTTATGTGAAAAAGAAGCGGTTGCCCATATCGTTGAAAATTCGCCCGATGCCCTGAAATGGCTGCTGGAACACCAGGTAAATTTTACGCGCAACGAATCAGACCGGCAGTTGCATTTAACCCTTGAAGGTGGCCATTCCTGGCGGCGGATCGCCCACGCATCGGACAAAACAGGACATGTCATTACACATACCCTGCAATCCCTGCTGGACAAGCACTCCAACATTCAGGTTTTTGAGCAACGTGCCTCGGTTGAGTTACTGCTTAGCCGCGACAATGCCGCCCAATGCATAGGGGTAAAGGTACTCAACCGGCAATCAGGCGAAATGGAAACCTTTCTTGCGCCCAATACGGTACTGGCCACGGGTGGCACCGGACAGCTCTTTACCCATACCACCAACCCGGTCATTGCCACCGGTGACGGCATTGCCATGGCCTGGCGTGCGGGCTGCCGGGTCGTCAATATGGAATTTATCCAGTTTCATCCAACCGCCCTTGCGCTACCCAATGTACCCACCTTTTTAATTTCCGAAGCGGTACGGGGTGAAGGCGGTGTTTTACTACGGCCAGACGGCAGCCGCTTCATGCCAGACTATGACAAACGGGCCGAACTGGCACCGCGCGACATTGTGGCACGGGCGATTGAATCGGAGATGAAGAAAAACGGCACTAACCATGTCTGGCTGGATATCTCTCATAAGCCCAGAAATGAAATTTTGCATCATTTCCCCATGATTCATGAAACCTGCCTTTCACATGGGCTTGATATTTGCACCCACCCCATTCCGGTTGCGCCGGCTGCCCACTATACCTGCGGCGGTGTCCTGATTAACCGCTCAGGACAAACAGACCTGAAGGGACTTTACTGTGCCGGCGAAACCGCTTATACCGGCCTTCATGGTGCCAACCGGCTAGCCAGCAATTCTTTGCTGGAATGCATTGTGACTGGCCGGAATATTGCCACCAACATTGCCGCAGACCTGCCGTGGGAAACACCGGCCGCTTATGACAACACCATTACCATAAACCCGGCAGCAACCAACAACGACCCGCCTGCACAAGGTAGTACCTCTAGCGCAAACAACCTAAGGCAACTCATGACACACCGCTTTGGCATTGTGCGCAATCAGGCTGGCATGCAAGCAGCCCTGCAACAGCTAAACGCATGGAAAGTACAGCCAGGTACCGGCAGTTCTGCACAAGCAAGCAGCTTAAGTGAGATTGAACTGAAGAACATGCTGGATGTTGCCAGCCTGATGCTGCAATGCGGCCTGGCCCGTCAGGAAAGCCGGGGCCTGCATTACACCACTGACTTCCCGGATATGGCTGAAACCGCCGCACCTACCGTGCTGACACCCGCTTTTTCCTGAACCACTGAAGCATAAAAAACGGGCCCGTGCATAACAATACACAGGCCCGTTTTTTATTTATACAGCCCAATACCATGCCCGCCAAGACAGACGGCATGACTTACAGACTAAGGCAGTTAGACCGCAAAAGAAGAACCACAACCACAAGTTGTTTGGGCATTCGGGTTACGAATCACAAACTGTGAACCTTCAATATCTTCTTTATAATCAATTTCGGCACCAACCAGGTATTGGAAGCTCATGGGATCGACCAGCAACTGCACGCCGTCTTTATCGATAGCCGTGTCGTCGTCGTTAACAACCTCATCAAACGTAAAACCATATTGGAAACCTGAACAGCCACCACCCTGCACAAACACACGCAGTTTGAGATCAGGGTTACCCTCATCGATTAACAAATCCTTGACTTTAGCCGCAGCCGCATCGGTGAAAACCAATGGCACTGGAGGAGCCTGCAAGTCTACTGACTCTAAAACGCTACTCATATACTTACTCCCGGTGAGATACAGTCACCTAAACAAAACAGGCAGACACGCCTATAACAAAGCTATTTTAACATAACAACAAACTAAGACTTAAGCTTTAGCGTTCGTGTCACACGTGTATTTTTACCCTCGACCACTTTCAGGGTGATACTTTCAGGTATAAAACCGTCTGGAATAACCAACAAGCCCTGTGCCAGCTCAATTTTACTGAATTTCAAATCCAGGGCACCATTACCCGCTTTTTCTGTTGACGGCTTGCTGTTTCCTTCAGCTTTAGTCGCCGGTTCGGGCTTGAGGACTACCGTTGTGGCCTTGCCATTCATCTTGCCCTTAGCCTCAAAGTGCAAACGCCCATTGAAGACTGCCGGCCGTTTCTGGGTACGCGTCAGCATAACCTTGTAACGTATCCGCTCCCCCTCCTTGATCGCATCAAACTCCCTGACGGTCACGTGTATATTGCTTTTGGAGGGAATAAGCTGCTCATAGCGCAGCAATTCCTCGGTACTTCTGCTTAATTCATCCTGTAGCTTTGACACCTGCCGGTTAAACTCAACAATCGTGCTTTTGTCTACCACCATCTGCGCATTGGCCGCATCCAGTTTGCCCTGCAGTGACTGGATTTGCAATTCCCCCTGATTGGCCTTGTCGGTAAGCAATGCAATCTTTTCGTTTTCGATGCCCAACATTTTGCGCTGAACCACATTTTGGGTAATGTAATAACTGCTGGTTGCACCCACTGCAATACCCACGGCCAAAAGAAAAATACGTGCTGCCATTGTTCCGCCGCCCTTTAAGGCAGAATAGCCACTTGATTCAGACCCGTATGCTCAGCCAAACCAAATAACACGTTCATATTTTGCACTGCCTGGCCGGCAGCACCTTTAACCAGATTATCTTGTACCACCACCACAATGAGAGTGTCGCCATGACCCGGACGGTGCAGGGCTATGCGCAACTGATTGGATGCCCGCACCGAGCGGGTTTCTGGCAGGCTGCCGGCAGGCATGACGTCGACAAATGCCTCTTGCCCGTAACGTTGCTCATACAGCGCCTGAAAATCGGTATCCATGGCTTCGGGTTTGATTTTTACATAAATGGTGGACAGCATGCCCCTGATCATGGGCACCAGATGCGGTACAAAAGTAAGACTGACCGGTTCGCCCGCAATGTTACCCAGTTGCTCAACAATTTCTGGATGATGGCGATGACCTGAAACAGCATAAGCCTTGAAGTTATCACTGGCCTCTGAGAACAGGCTGCCTACTTCAGTTTTACGGCCCGCCCCTGACACACCCGATTTGCAATCGGCAATGATATTATCCAGATTAATCAGGCCTTTTTCCAGTAATGGGGTAAGCCCCAGAATAACAGTGGTTGGATAACAACCCGGGTTGCCAATAACCTGTGCATCGGCCACTTTTTCCCGATTGAGCTCAACCAAACCATAAACACTGCCTTTTAAGACATCAGGACAGGCATGGGGCATTTTGTACCATTTTTCAAAAACAACCGTGTCCTGAAGGCGAAAATCAGCGGCCAGATCAATAACTTTTACGCCAGCTTCTATCAGCGCACGGGCCTGCCCCATGGCCACACCGTGTGGCGTTGCAAAGAAAACCACATCACATTCAGACAGGGCGGCATTTTCAGGGGCGGAAAAGGCCAAGTCAACATGCCCGCGCAAGTTGGGAAACATATCCGCAACCGGCATGCCTTCTTCTT
>CAZPNE010000099.1:0-6340 GCA_964588255.1 uncultured Advenella sp.
CCCGGTGCATTTAATGCTTTGTCGGCCAAAGTGATTGCCGATCTTGGCTTTCAGGCCATTTATGTGACGGGTGCGGGCGTAACCAATATGTGGTTTGGCATGCCCGACCAGGGATTCATGGGTTTACACGAAATCGCTGATCATACCGCCAGAATCCGTGACGCAGTAGATGTGCCACTGATTGTCGATGCCGACACCGGGTTTGGCAATGCCCTGAATGTTCGTCATACAGTCCGGGTTCTTGAACGTGCCGGTGCCGACTGCATTCAGTTGGAAGATCAGGTTGCGCCCAAGCGTTGCGGTCATTTCTCGGGCAAAGAGGTGATTTCAACCGAAGAAGCGGTCAGCAAGATCAAGGCGGCGGTCGACGCACGTCACGATCCTGACTTCCTGATTATGGCGCGTACCGATGCGGCAGCCACCCATGGTTTTGAGGCGGCGATCGAGCGTGCCCAGAAGTTCGCTGAAGCCGGTGCCGACATTCTGTTTGTGGAAGCCGTCACAGAGCCCGAGCAAGTGCGCGCGCTTCCCCAGCGCCTTTCCAAGCCGCAGTTGATGAACATGGTGATTGGTGGGCGTACGCCTATTTTCAATGCCGATCAGCTGGCCGAGATGGGTTTTGGTATCGTACTGTATGCCAACGCGGCCTTGCAGGGCGCCGTTACCGGCATGCAGAAAGCCCTGACGGTGTTGCGCGACGAGAAGGAAGTGCAAGAGTCCAGCGGGCTGGTCGCAACGTTTGCCGAAAGACAGCGCCTGGTAAGCAAGCCTGAATGGGACGAGCTGGAAAAACGCTACTCCTGAACAAGATCTGGCCTGTTGGCCAGGTTTTTTTTGCATTCCCCATAGTCGCTTTCAATAGCCGTCCTGAATAGCGTTCCCTGTCTGGTGGCCGATATTCAGGGCGCGCTCCTCATCTCATATTCTTTGAGTCTCACTTAGTTTAACTTCCTGGTCGTATCCAGGCTAAACTGAACATCCCCTACCGACTGTGTTTTAGTGCTTTATCAATACGGTTATTGATATTCGTAACACATTTTCTTGTATTGAATAGTGTATGAACATCATCTTTATGTTGAAAATAGGATGGGTGGTATGTGGCATGAGTGTTGCCTTTTATGTTGGGGCAAAGATTGGATTGTTTTTTATTTGTGGCGGGTGGATAGTGATTGGTGTAGGTCCTTTTTCAATCAAACTTGTGTTGCTGGCGCTTGTCTTGCTGCTGGCATGGTTTATAGCCCGATTTCTGGCGCAGCACCCGAAAAATGATAAACGCAAGGCGGCCGGTGGCTTGCTGCTGGATGCCGTATTCTGGGGCTTTGTAGCAGCCCGTGTGGCGCATATTATCCAATGGCGGGACGAATATTTTCAGAAGCCGCTGTCGATGCTTGCAGTCAGTGATGGCGGTTACCTGTGGTGGGCAGGATTACCGGTGGCTATTGTGTATGTCTTGTTGCGTACCCGGAAAATACGTATCGTGCGTCAACCGGTTCTGATGGGGCTTGCCGCCGGTATGTTGATATGGTTTGCCGCCAACCATTGGCTTGGTATGATGCAGCGCTCATCAATATTATTTCCCGATGAGGTGCAATTGACGAATCTGGATCAACAGCCAGTCGCGTTGGACTTATATCGCGGGAAGCCAGTTGTGCTTAATTTGTGGGCCAGCTGGTGTCCGCCATGCCGTCGTGAAATGCCTGCCTTTGAGCAGGCCCAGGATCAATTCCCTGATATTGCGTTTGTCATGGTCAATCAGGGTGAAAGCCTGAAACATGTCCAGGACTTTCTTCAGGCAGAGCAATTGATGTTAAACAATGTTTTGCTGGATCCGGCTTCTGGGGTGATGCATCAGGTGCGGGCCAGGGGCTTGCCAACAACCCTGTTTTTTGATGCGCAGAGGCAGTTGCAGGGGGTGCATATGGGTGAAATAACAGCGGCTGGCCTGAAAAGCAAAATGGCGCTGTACTTTGATTGAGTTTTTGATTGCGGTTCAGCATTTGGGAATATAGCTGCCGCACATTAAATGCCGGGGGCAGTCAGGCAGGCAGAATTCGTAATCCGGCTAAAGATCTTGGTCATCATCCAGATGAAATTTATGAATAATACGGTGGGCCAGTGGCGCCAGAATGATACCCAGCGTTCCTATAAAAACCAATCCGACAAACATGCTGTAGAGCGCAAAGAAGACCTTTCCAGCAACGCTTTCGGGCACAATGTACGGGCCTAAGCCGCCAATAATAAGGGCCGTGTTAAGCAAGGCATCATGCCAGTTTATTGGCTCCAGTATAAGATGGGCTATCACGCCAATGGCCATCGTGACCACCATGACAATAAGCGCATAAAAAACATGAGCAAGCAGGCGATATCTGAAATGTCGTGCCGGTAATAAGGGTTGTTTTTTTGATTCGTACATTATGCTGAAACCATAGAATACAAGCGCTTTGGCCGTTTCATTCGGGCTTGTAATGGCTGTGATCTTACTGATCGTATCTGAATCTGTCAAACCATCGCACCATTAAGGCTTAATGGATGTTCCGATTCCAGTGGTAGGGAAAGACGGGCTTTGTTATAGTAATCAAGCCATAATTAAAATGGATTCCATTAAATTATTTTGTTATAACTGTATGATTTTATTAAAAAAAATAATAATTTTGTCGGGAACGCATGGAGGCTTGGATCAATCTAACAAAGTGGCTGATTGTATATTAAACAAATAGTTAATCAATGATCAGCCATTAAGCTTCAGTTCTTGTAACTATATGGAGTTGCGGTCATGAAAAACTTTGTTAAAGTAGTGCTACTCGCATCAAGCATGGCAGCAGGTGTGGCATATGCTAATGGGCTTAGGGAGTCTGATTATCCATTTGTTCCGAATGCGGTCAGCCCTTATATAGGGCAAAAAGTTGAACAGATCAGCCTGACAGATTCCGACTATCCCGGGATTTTGATTAACAGTGGAGTCGCCCGTGAAGTCGTTCTGCAGGAATTGGTTGATTATAATAGGGTTAACCCATATTCATTCTATTCTTACTAGTGGTCAGGTCAGTCAGGGTCATGCATGTTTCAGATAATAATCCAGACTGACAATGTTGCCGAATTCGGGAAATTCAGGGTCTTGCAAGGTGTTGGCAGGGTGAGTTTCTTGATTTCGGTATTTTATATTGGCAGAAATGGTAGTCTAGCTCTATCGGTCAGGTGTATTGGATGCCTTCAAGGCTTACAAAACCGGGCCTTTTTTCTAAATATTTGAATGGAATTTAATCAATGAGCGATCTTTTTTCGGGCTATGATTTGGCCGGATTGCATATGAATAATCGTATTGTGATGGCACCCATGACGCGCTCCAGAGCCGTCAATACGGTTGCCGATGAGCAAACCGCCCTTTATTACCAGCAAAGAGCCAGTGCAGGCCTTATTATTACCGAGGGTTCACAAATTTCCCGTCATGGGGTGGGGTATTTGTTTACGCCTGGCATGCATAGCGTTGAGCAAATTGAGGGTTGGAAGAAAGTAACGGGTGCAGTGCATGAAAAGGGAGGGAAAATTTTCAGTCAGCTTTGGCATGTGGGGCGCATCTCTCATGTTACTTTGCAGGAAAATCGCGCTGCGCCGGTTGGGGCAAGCAATAAAACGGCAGAAAATGCCACTGCGTTTGCTTATGATGAAAATGGCAACCCTGCCAGGATTCAGGCCAGCCAGCCCCGTGCTTTGTCTACCGAAGAGGTAGAGGGGGTTGTTCAGGATTTTGCCCAGGCGGCCGCCAACGCGCTTGCGGCCGGGTTCGACGGGGTGGAAATTCATGGTGCCAATGGTTATTTGATTGAGCAATTCATCAATGCGGGCACCAATACCCGTGATGACCGTTATGGGGGTGCGACGCTTGAGGGCCGTTTGGCCTTGGTGCTGGAAGTGGTTGATGCAGTAGTAGCCAAAATTGGCAGGCAGCGGGTTGGTATTCGTCTGGCACCGTTTAACCGGATTTTCGATATGCCTGCGTTTGAGGGTGAAGAACAAACCTGGCTTGAATTGGCCCGCCAGCTTTCCAGCAGAAATCTGGCATACGTTCATATCAGTAACCGCAAGGCCATCATTAATAGCACTCATGGTAAGGCCTTCCTTGAAAAATTCAGGAAAACTTATGCCGGCACCTTGATCCTGGCAGGTGAATACACCAAGGAAGAAGGGCAACGAGACTTGCAGGAAGGCCTGACCGATCTGGTTGCTTTTGGCCGTCCATTTATTTCCAATCCAGACTTGGTAGAGCGGCTGAAAAACGATTGGCCTCTGACGTCTTTTGATCCTGCCACTTTTTATGGGGGCGGTCAGGAAGGTTATACCGATTACCCGGAATATCAGGAAGTTGTTGATCAGGTGACCAATTAAAGCTTGAAAGCTTCAAGCGTTCCGTATCGATGGAACGCTTTTTAATTTAATCGGTCTACGTGTTAAAGCTTGCCATTTCCGAAACAGCGGGGCAAGAATAGCGTGTTATTTTTCAATAAAAAATTTACAGGCCATTGCATGAAAAAATCTCTTATTACATTTGCTATCATCACTTTGTTGGGCAGCAGTGCTGCCATAGCGCAAGCGGTTGCGGTTGATACACTGTCAAACGGTGTCAGGGTGGAACACACCAAGTTGGGCAATGGTGCCAGTCCCAAGCCTGCTGATACCGTTAAGGTTCATTACCGTGGCACCCTGCTTGATGGCACAGAATTTGATTCTTCCTACAAACGCAACGAACCCATTTCGTTTCCCTTAAGCCGGGTTATCCCCTGTTGGACGGAAGGTTTGCAAAAAATGAAAGAGGGTGGTTCAGCGGTATTGTTTTGTCCCTCACGTTCGGCCTATGGCGAGCGTGGCGCCGGCAACGCCATTCCTCCTAACAGCGATTTGAAATTTGAGGTCGAGCTGCTTGAAGTCAATTAAGCTTAATGCTGAATAATCTGTTTTCCTGTTTGCCCGTGGACACGGCACAAGAGTCTTTTGACGCTCTTCTGAATGTGCCGGGTCTGCGTATTGAGCGTATTGTGCCGCATGGGTAAGCGTGAAGATGCCAGATGGTTAACCGGTTAACGAATAAAGCGTTTTAGCACGTCCCGGAACAGCGGTGTGTTGGCTTCTTCCAGCCATTCGAAGGCCACCATTTCCCGCGATACGATTTCGGCCCCGTTTTGTTGCAGGCGTTGCAGGGCTAATTCTTTATCCCGAGCACTCCGTGAACCGACGGCTTCATCCACAATAAAAACCTCTCGGCCTATAGCCAGCAGGTCCAGGGCGGTTTGCTGCACGCATACATGCGCTTCGGTGCCTACAATAACCCATTGCTTGCGATCGGAAAAAGGCATGCTCAGCAAATTTTCATCAATAACAGCCGAAAAATGGATTTTATCCAATATCAGCTGTTCGGGTAGGCGCGAAAGCAAGTTTGAGTCGGTGTGGCCCAGACCTTTGGGGTATTGCTCTGTTGCCAGAACAGGTACGCCAATGGTTTGGGCGACATCTACCATCCAGGTGGCCCGGTCAAGTACTTCCTGGCCTTTATCAATGGCTGGCAACATGCGGCTTTGAATATCAATAACCAATAATAATGATTCTGATGCCTTGATTCGCATGCGTTCTCCTTGATAAAAAGGGTCCGGTTACCCGATCTGGATGGGTATTACCGTATTACATTATGCCAGGCGAGTTAGCCAGCCATGGGTATCTTCTTCCACCCCATACTGGATGCCGGTTAATTTATTGCGCAAGGCAACGGTCACTTTACCTGCCGGCGCGTTTTCATCGCCAATAATGAAGTCTTTGCTTTTCAGTGCGCTGATGGGGGCGATAACGGCGGCAGTACCGCAAGCGAAAACCTCGGTAATTTCACCTGAATTAATACCATCACGCCATTCTTGCAATGCCACCTTGCGTTCTTCCACTTTCAGTCCCATGTCTTCGGCCAGTTGAATCAGGCTGGAGCGGGTAATGCCTTTAAGAATGCTGCCGGAGGGTTTTGGGGTGATAAGCGTACCGTCTTTGCGGACCAGGAAGATATTCATGCCGCCCAGCTCTTCAAGATAAGTGTGCTCTTCAGAATCAAGGAACAGTACCTGTGAACAGCCGTTATCATAAGCTTCATTTTGTGGAAGCAAAGAGGCAGCGTAGTTGCCACCACATTTAGCTTCTCCGGTGCCACCTTTGCCGGCACGGGCAAATTCGGATGCCAACCAGATGGAAATGGGCTGCATGCCCTTGGCAAAATAGGAACCGGCAGGGCTGACAATCACATGATAGGCGGCACGTTCTGCTGAGCGAACTCCCAGGAAGCTTTCGTTGGCAATCATGAACGGGCGGA
>CAZPNE010000100.1:0-6285 GCA_964588255.1 uncultured Advenella sp.
TCAATACCTGAATAGTACTTTTTATACAAATGAATGAACAATTAACGCTTGAAGTATCCCCGGTTCCCGAGCCAACCCTTGATAATTTCATTGTGGGGCAAAACGCCGAAGCCATTAACACGCTACGTCACCTCCTGTCTGGGCAAGCGGTCTACCTCTGGGGAAGCAACGGTTGTGGCAAAACCCATTTACTCAAAGCCATGGCAGCCAGCCAACAGGGCGCTTATTTCAACCATAAAAGCCAACCCTTTCTGGCGTCCATTACTTTCCAGAACACCCCACGCCTGGTAGCCGTCGATGGCATCGAATCATTAAGTGAAGACCAGCAGGCTGAACTGTTCAGCCTGTACAATGAATGGAAACTGCGCAAGAATACATCCGATGCCTTCATGTTACTGGTTTCAGGTAATGTGTCTCCGCTGGCCATGCCGATCCGTGAAGACCTGAGGACCCGACTAGGCTGGGAACTGGTGTACCGGCTCGAGCAACTCAGTGATGAACAACGCCTTACCGCCTTGCAAAACCGTGCCCGTGAAAAAGGCCTGCAATTAAGCCATGAAGTCACGCACTGGATTTTCACCCATTACTCGCGTGATATTGCCGCCCTGTTCAACCTGCTTGATGCGCTGGACACCTACTCTCTGTCTACCCGACGCCCTATTACTGTGCCTTTGCTAAAGGCTTTTTTCATTAAAACAAAATCATGACTTCTACCAATCTGGCGCTTTTCGATCTTGACCACACCTTGATTCCCATTGACACTGATCGCGAATGGGTTGATTTCCTGGCTCGCAACAACCTGGCCGGAGACCCGGTGGCCATCCGGCAAAAAAACCAGGAACTCATGGATAAATACACGGCAGGCATCCTTAAAATAGAAGAGTCGGCCGAATTCATGCTGGGCTTCCTTAAAATGCACAGTCCCTATGACCTGGCCCGTTTCCATGAACAATTCATGTGTGAAGTAGTTCGTCCCGCCATTCAGGCCAGCGCCATCGACCTGGTTCGCCAGCATCAGCAAAACGGCGACCTGTGCTGCATTGTGACCGCCACCAATTCTTTCGTGACCTCTCCGGTGGCCCGTGCCTTTGGCATAGAACACTTAATTGGCACCCTGCCCGAATATATTAATGGTCGGTTTACCGGCCGTGTGGAAGGCATTCCCAGCTACAAAGAAGGCAAGGTAACCCGTGTCAATATGTGGCTCAGTTCCATGGGCAAAAAAATAGATGATTTTGCCGAAACCTATTTTTACAGCGACTCGCAAAATGACCTGCCCTTGCTTGAAATTGTCAGCAACCCGGTAGCCACCAATCCCAATGAAGTCCTGCGTAAAACAGCATACGAAAATGGCTGGCCAGTTCTTGATCTGTTTGCTTTAAAATAACAACACCTTCATTTATTCCGTTCATATGATCAAAAGCACCATTAAAAGCTTCGTCAATCGCCTGTTCAATTCCCCGGCCAGTGACACAAAAAAAACCAAAGCCCGGGTTTACCACCAGGAACAGCACGGCATCGATCGCCGGCTTGTCTCGCGCAACGCCATCAAGGTCTGCGAGGTGTTAAACCAGAAAGGGTTCCAGGCCTTTATCGTGGGCGGTGCCGTGCGCGATCTTATCCTGGGCCTGGAGCCCAAGGATTTTGATGTCGCCACCAATGCTACCCCCGAAGCGGTGCGTGCCTGCTTTCGCCGGGCTCGCATTATTGGCCGTCGCTTTCAACTGGTACACGTGGTTTTTGGCCCGGAAATCATTGAAACCTCAACTTTCAGGGCCAATAGCAATGGCCAGAACAAAACCGATGAACATGGCCGTATCCTTAACGACAACGTCTTCGGCACACAGGAAGAAGATGCCGCCCGACGCGATTTTACCCTTAACGCCCTGTATTACGATCCACTGACCGAGCAAGTCATCGACTACCATAATGGCCTGTCAGATCTTCGCAAACACCTCGTACGCATCATTGGCGACCCTGAAACCCGTTACCGTGAAGATCCTGTCCGCATGTTGCGGGCGGTTCGCTTTGCCGCCAAACTGAATGGCACCATCGAGCCCCACACCAAGGAGCCCATCAAGCAGCTGGCCGAGCTCATTTCCAATGTGCCCGACTCCCGTCTGTTTGACGAAACCCTTAAACTCATGACCTGCGGTAATGCACTGGCCTGCCTGAAACAACTTCGTGAAGAAGGCCTGCACGAAGGAACACTTCCCTTGCTGGATGTCGTCCTGAAGCAACCGGGTGGCCAGAAATTTGTAGAGCTCACCCTTGACCGGACCGATCACCGGGTCCGCCTTGGCAAGTCGGTCAGCCCCAGCTTTTTATACGCTTCCCTGTTATGGCGCCTGGTCGATGTTTACTGGAAACGCAATATCGCCCAAAAAGAACCGCCCATGCAGGCACTTATCCATGCGGCAGACCAGGTTCTTGAAGAACAGGTTCACAAACTCGCCATCCAGCGGCGTCATACCACTGACATGCGTGAAATCTGGTTCATGCAACCCCGTTTTGAACACCCTATTCCACGTCAAATCTGGAAAATGACCGAACAACCCCGTTTTCGTGCAGCCTGTGATTTCCTGCAATTACGTGCGGCCAGCGGAGAGTTTGATAGCGTCCAGGCGCAATGGTGGATGGACCTTGCCGATACCGATGCAGCTGGAAAAACCCAGATGATCGAAGAGCTGGCGCAAAAACAGAAAGGCACACCTACTGCCACCACCACACGCAAACGTCGCAAGCGCCGTTCGCCTGCCCGCAAGAAAGCCGCTGTGCCGCTGCAGGACAACGCATGAACATCGCGTATATCGGCCTTGGCTCCAACCTGGGTGAAAGCCAAAATATTTTGCAACTGGCACTGGCCGATATTGCTGCCCATACAGCCATTCAAAAACCGGAATGCTCCCGTTTTTATCGCAGCAGCCCGATTGATTCCTCAGGACCCGACTATGTCAACGCGGTCGCACGACTGGAAACCAGCCTGACATCGTTGCAGTTACTGCATTTTATGCAAGAACTTGAAAACCGCTACGGCCGGGAACGTCCCTATGTGAATGCCCCCCGCACACTGGACCTGGACATCCTGTTATTCAACGATGAAATCAATCACTCGGCCGAACTGACCCTGCCGCACCCACGCATGCACGAACGGGCTTTTGTGTTATTACCCCTGCAGGAACTGGCGCCAGGGCTTGTTCTTGCCCAAGGTCCCCTTGGCACCTTGTTAGAACAGTGCAAAAACCAGGACATTGCGCTGCTTTGAACCTGGCGCGATACACCTGTCAATATCAAGGCATACGGACAGTTGCAAAAGTGAGAACGCCACGTTAAGCGTATACAAAAACACCGGCGGGTAATGAAACCCGACCGGTGTTTTTGTCTTCAATGGCAGAAACGGCTTACAGTTCTTCTACCGCCACTGGAATTTTACCGATTTTGGATTGCCATTCCCTTGGACCTGTTTTATGAACAGAGGTACCTTCGGAATCAACGGCGACGGTTACCGGCATATCTTTCACGTCAAACTCGTAAATAGCTTCCATGCCCAAGTCTTCGAAGCCCACCACTTTGGCGCCACGGATCGCTTTGGACACCAGGTAAGCAGAGCCACCCACCGCCATTAAATAAGCAGATTTGTGCTTGCGAATGGACTCAATCGCGACCGGTCCGCGCTCGGCCTTGCCGATCATGGAAATCAGGCCGGTTTTTTCCAGCATCATGTCGGTGAACTTATCCATCCGGGTTGCCGTCGTGGGGCCCGCAGGGCCAACCACTTCGTCGCGTACCGGATCAACTGGCCCAACATAATAAATAACACGGTTGGTAAAATCAACCGGCAATGGCTCGCCCTTGGCCAGCATATCCTGAATACGCTTGTGGGCAGCATCACGGCCGGTAAGCATTTTGCCGGACAGCAACAAGGTTTGGCCAGGTTTCCAGCTGGCCACTTCCTCTTTGGTGAGGGTATCCAGGTTCACCTGTTTGGACTTGTTGTAATCGGGTGCCCAATGCACTTCTGGCCAATCTGACAAAGAAGGAGGTGTTAACACGGCCACACCCGAGCCATCCAGTACAAAGTGGGCATGACGGGTTGCCGCACAGTTTGGAATCATGGCAATGGGTTTGGACGCTGCATGCGTTGGGTAAGTATTGATTTTAACATCGAGCACGGTTGTCAAGCCACCCAGGCCCTGTGCGCCAATACCCAGTGCATTGACTTTTTCATACAGTTCGATACGCAACTCTTCGAGTTTGTTTTGCGGGCCACGGGCCAGCAGTTCGTACATATCGATGTCTTCCATCAGGGACTGCTTGGCCATTAGCATGGCTTTTTCAGCAGTACCGCCCACCCCAATGCCCAGCATGCCCGGAGGACACCAGCCGGCCCCCATTTGCGGCACGGTTTTCAGGACCCAGTCAACAATGGAGTCGCTAGGATTAAGCATGGCAAATTTGGTTTTGTTTTCAGAGCCACCACCTTTGGCCGCCACCTGCACGTCTACCTTATTGCCCGGAACCAGCTCTACATGCAAAATACAGGGCGTGTTGTCTTTGGTGTTCTTGCGTTCAAAAATAGGGTCTGCCAGTACAGAGGCACGCAACTTGTTATCGGGATCGGTGTAGCCACGGCGCACCCCTTCATCACAGGCTTCCTGCAGGGTTTGTTTCAAATCAAACTTGACATCCATACCGACTTTCAGGAAAACGTTCACAATGCCGGTATCCTGACAAATGGGGCGGTGCCCTTCCGCGCACATGCGGGAGTTGGTCAGGATTTGGGCAATCGCGTCTTTGGCTGCCGGGCTTTCTTCACGCTCATAGGCACGTGCCAGATGCTGAATATAGTCGGCAGGGTGGTAAAAACTGATGAACTGGATCGCATCCGCGATGGATTGGATCAGGTCCTCTTCTTTGATAATGGTAGTCATTGTTTGATCAACTTTTTCAAAAAACTAACGGTTAACAACTTTACTGTTTTATTTGCCTTTCCAGACCGGAGCCCGTTTTTCAGCGAATGCGGTTGCTCCCTCTTTGGCGTCTTCAGAAGCGAAGATATGCGCCATGCGCGGCTGTTGCAGGGCAAACATGTCTTCCTGGCGCCAGTCTTGCGACTGCACCACAACCTGTTTGACCGTGCGAACGGCCAGGGGACCATTGGCCGCAATCCTGTCAGCCAATTTTAGCGCAGCTTCCAGTGCTTTGCCCGGTTCTGTCAGCTGATTGACCAAACCAAGCTGGTGGGCACGCTGTGCAGGAATCATATCACCGGTCAATAAAATTTCCATGGCAACGTGGTAAGGCAACCTTTGCGGCAGGCGCAACATGCCACCCGACCCGGGCACCAGACCGCGTTTTACCTCGGGCAGGCCAAACTGGGCGTTTTCTGCGGACACAATCAAATCGCAGGCCAGAGCCAGTTCGCAGCCACCTGCCAAGGCATAACCTTCTACGGCGGCAATCAGCGGTTTTTGTGGTGGCGCTTCGCACAGGCCTCCTAAACCCCGGCCAGGCACCACGGCACGACGCTGGGTTTTGGCAAATTCTTTTAAATCCATGCCCGAGCAAAACGTATTGCCCTGCCCGGTAAGGATGCCAACCGTCAGGTCGTTATTGGCATCAAGCTGGTCAAGCGCGGCAGCCAGTGCAAAAGAAGTATCATACGTAAGGGCGTTGCGGGCTTCGGGCCGGTTAATGGTAATGACCAATACGCGGCCAATGATTTCTGATTTTACCAATTCTGTCACAGTTGTCTCCTGTTGGTTCTGGGGTAATTCGGGCATTTTACCCTTTCAAACGCTAAATTACCCCTAGAAGCGCAACAAATACCCTAAAATCCAAGGTTTGGTTATTCATCCGATGCTAGAGTCGAATTCATGCTTACTTTTCAGCAAATTATCTTAAAACTTCAGGAATACTGGGCCGCACAAGGTTGTGCACTGCTCCAGCCTTACGATATGGAAGTGGGTGCGGGTACTTCCCACACGGCCACTTTCCTGCGCGCCATCGGGCCAGAGCCCTGGCATGCCGCTTATGTGCAACCGTCACGCAGGCCCAAAGACGGCCGCTACGGCGAAAACCCCAATCGCCTGCAACACTATTACCAATATCAGGTTGTACTCAAGCCGGCGCCCCCTGAAATTATTGATCTTTATATCGGTTCGCTGCAAGCCTTGGGCATCAACCCCCAAGAGCACGATATCCGCTTCGTTGAAGACGACTGGGAAAACCCCACGCTGGGCGCCTGGGGCCTGGGCTGGGAAGTCTGGCTCAATGGCATGGAAG
>CAZPNE010000101.1:0-6196 GCA_964588255.1 uncultured Advenella sp.
CTATCCGCTCGATAAGTGCCTTGTCTTTGGCCACCACCGCGCCCAGCATTAAATCAGAATGGCCACCCACATACTTGGTGCCGGCAATCACGCTGACATCAGCCCCCAATTCCAGCGGTTGACAGGCATAACCTGAACCCCAGGTGTTATCCACCACCAGTATCAAACCATGCTGTCTGGCGAACGCTGCCAAGGCAGGAATATCCAGCATTTCAAACAGTAGCGAACCGGGTGACTCGACATACAGGACTTTGGTATTGGTCTTGAGCTGTGCCTGCAGGGTCTCCACAGATTGTGCAGAAACATAGGTAAAGTCAATATTCATACGGCTTAGCACCGTATTGGCCAAGTGACGCACCGGCCCGTACACGCAGTCGGCCACCAACATATGATCGCCCGCACTTAACAAAGACAACAACGACATGGTAATGGCCCCCAGGCCCGAAGATGCCAGAAAACAGCGTTTACCCCCTTCCAGCTGGCAAAAAATAGATTCCAGTGCGGCATGCGTCTCCATACCCATGCGGCCATAGGTAACCAACCGCTCTCCCTTGCTTTTACGGCGGTAAGTGGCCTCAAGGTCTTCAATAGTATTGAAACGAACCGTACTGGTTCTGATAGAAGGCAGGCCAACCGGTGCAACCGGTGTGGTTTCATCACAGGGAGCCGTGCCAAGATGCTGTAATTGGGTAAGCAGGGATAATGTAGAGTCCATGGCGATATTCTTTGTTTTCAGTGAAATATTGACCCCCATTATAGGGGCAAGCCCGTTAAAATACCTTTTTAGTTTACCTGGCTCTACCCATTTTATGACGCCTGAAACCCTCTTTGTCTACTTTGGCCTGTGTGTCCTGTTGGCCATTTCTCCTGGTCCCGATAATATTTTTGTCTTGTTGCAAAGTGCCCTGCACGGTTATCGTACCGGTTTCCTGATTGTCTTGGGTTTATGTACCGGCCTGCTGTTTCATACTTTTATTGTTACCGTGGGCATTGCCGGGTTAATTGCCGCTTCTAATACCGCCTTTACCATCCTGAAGCTGCTGGGGGCCGCTTATTTGCTATACCTGGCCTGGGGGGCCTTAAAGGCAAGGCCGGTCAAGGCGGCCGCTGACACAACGGACAAAACTGCCGCGCCTGTATTAAGCGGTGGCCAGTTCTACCGGCGCGGCATTTTAATGAGCATGAGCAACCCAAAAGTCAGCCTGTTCTTTCTGGCCTTCCTGCCCCAGTTCACTAATCCGGCGATGGGCTCAGTAAAATTTCAACTGATTTTACTGAGCGTAATTTTCATCTTGTCCGCATTCATCGTGTTCTGCAGCATTGTTGTGTTTTCAGGCTATTTTGGCCAGCTTCTGAAAAGATCGGCCCGGGCGCAGGTCATGTTGAACCGCTTCACCGCGCTGGTCTTTGCAGGGCTGGCCGTCAGGCTGGCATTCAGCGTTAAATAACGGCAAACCGCACAATACCGTCGCTACCGGTTTCGCGATTAAGCTTGCCGTCAAAATACAAGGCATGCAAGTGTGCCAGCGCCTCGCCCATGGCAAAAGTTAGCTGGTGCAAGTCCAGCTCACGCCTGAACATGTGCGGCACCACATCCTTGGCACTCATGGGCTGCTGGCACAGCTGCAACACCTCGGCCAGGCGCTCGGCATGATGCTCGTGCTGCTGGCGAATCCGTTCATGCAAACCCTTGAACGGACGGCCATGCGAAGGTAACACCAGGGTATCTTCATACAGGGCCAGGTATTTATCCAATGACTTCAAATACAAAGGCAAGGGGTTGCCATCCGGTTCGTGATCAAACACGCTTACATTGGTTGAAATGCGTGGCAACACCATATCGCCCGAAATCAATACCTTCAGCGCCGGGCTGTACAAAGCCATATGCTCGGGCGCATGCCCATAACCTGAAATAAGTTGCCAATCGTTATTGCCAATACGTAACGTATCACCATCCATTAAACGATTAAAACGGTTGGGCGGTGTACAAACCAAACCAGGATAATAAGTGGCCCTGGCACGGATTTTTTCCTGGGAATCGGGGTCTGTCAGGCCATGGCGTGAAAAATGCCGAACCGCCACATCGCCCCCCGTACCCGCACCACCCACCGGCTGCGAAGACCACATGCGTGAAACATAATAATCGGTCATGCTCATGTAAAGAGGCACATCATGCTTCTCACACAACCAGCCCGCCAGGCCAACATGGTCGGGGTGCATATGCGTAACCACGACCCGCAACACGGGCAAGCCGTCCAATTCATTCTTGAATACGTCTTCCCATAAAACCTTGACCGGGTCTTTGGCAATGCCGCAATCGACAATCGTCCACCCCTTTTGCCCATTGATTTCATCGGCCAGCAACCATAAATTGATATGGTCCAGCGCAAACGGCAAAGGCATACGTATCCACTTGACTCCCGGTGCCACCTCGAGTGCAAAACCCGGCTCTGGCTGTTTATTCCCTAAGGGGTAATCCAGCTTTGCTTCGTTCACATTCATTATTTCTCCTTATTGACTTTTATATTTAATTCATGGATGATACTTTACGTTTACGTAAACTGTAAGTATTAAAATTAATTATGACACAAAGAACATGGTCTATCTCGGAATTGGCGCAGGAATTCAATATAACCCCGCGTACTTTACGATTTTATGAAGACCACGGCATTATCAACCCCCGGCGCGAAGGTCAAAAACGCATTTACACGCAAAAAGACAAAACCCGCCTGAAGCTGGCTCTGCGGGGCAAACGGCTGGGATTCCAGCTGGCCGATATCAGCAGCCTGATTGACATGTATGATGGCCCTGGCAGTACGGCTCCTCAGCTAAAACACTACATTGCCACACTCAACCGGCACAAAGAGCAGCTTGAAAGCCAGAAACGCGATCTTGAAGCCATTTTGCAGGAAATCCACAACCAGGAGGAGCACTGTATCGGGTTGCTAAAAAAGCACGAGCCAAGTTAATGTTGACGTTAACGTAAACGGAATATCTTATTTCTGTTATATTTCATATATATAATCTAAAGAAAAAACCTTCACAGGAGACAAACCTCATGAATTTACCCGGACTGAATTTCGACTTGGGCGAAGACCTGGACATGCTGCGCGATGCCATACGTACCTTTACCCAGGCAGAAATTGCCCCCCGCGCCCAGGACGTTGACCACAGCGACCAATTTCCCATGGATCTGTGGAAAAAATTTGGCGATCTGGGTCTGCTGGGCCTGACCGTTGGCGAAGAGTACGGTGGCACCAACCTGGGCTACCTGGCTCACATGATTGCCATGGAAGAACTGTCCCGCGCCAGCGCCGCCATTGCCCTGTCCTACGGTGCCCATTCAAACCTGTGCGTCAACCAGCTTAACCGCAACGGTACCGAAGCCCAAAAACAAAAATACCTGCCCAAGCTGATTAGCGGTGAGCATATTGGTGCCCTGGCTATGAGTGAACCGGGAGCCGGCTCTGATGTCGTCAGCATGAAACTGCGTGCCGAGAAGAAAGGTAACAAATACATCCTGAACGGCACCAAAATGTGGATCACCAACGGCCCCGATGCCGACACGCTGGTGGTCTATGCCAAAACAGATCCGGAAGCCCATCAACGCGGCATTACCGCCTTCATTATTGAAAAGGGCTTCAAGGGATTTTCAGTGGCGCAAAAACTGGACAAAATGGGTATGCGTGGCAGCCACACCGGTGAGCTGGTGTTTGACAACTGCGAAGTGCCTGAAGAAAACATTCTGGGTGAACTGAACGGTGGGGTCAAGGTCCTGATGAGCGGACTGGACTACGAACGCGCCGTGCTGGCCGGTGGTCCGCTAGGCATTATGCAAGGCGTCATGGACGTGGTGGTGCCTTACATTCATGACCGTAAACAGTTTGGCCAGTCTATTGGCGAATTCCAGCTTATCCAGGGCAAAGTGGCCGATATGTACACCACCCTGCAGGCCAGCCGCGCCTTTTGCTACACCGTTGGCAAAAATCTGGACCGCCTGGGCAGCAGCCATGTTCGCGAAGTGCGCAAAGATTGCGCTGCCGTTATTTTGTACTGCGCTGAAAAAGCCACCTGGATGGCCGGTGAAGGGATTCAAATCCTTGGTGGTAATGGTTACATTAACGAATACCCCACCGGCCGCATGTGGCGGGATGCCAAACTTTATGAAATTGGTGCCGGTACCAGTGAAATCCGTCGCATGCTAATTGGCCGGGAACTGTTCAATGAAACGAAATAAGGTAATAATAGCTTTTTAACTATTTGTCACATAACACCATGACCCATAACGCCGATCATCAACTCGTACAGCAGCTGGACAAAACCCTTCCACCCCCAGTGGAAGTGGCGCAAAAGATCCTGGCCGGGTTTGATCGGCATTATTCCCTGTTCCGTTATGTGGCCCAACGTGCCAAATCCCTGTTTGAATCACACGACTGGCACGGCATACAGCGGGTGTCCAAAGAACGAATCGAATACTACGACAGCCGTGTACGCGAATGCACCTATCAGGTCAACACTATGCTGAACAAGACCCAGGGCATGCCGCAAGAAAAACACGGTGACCTGTCTCCCCAGCTTATCAGTTACTGGCAGTCTATCAAGCAGGAATTTGTCCGCCTGCTTACCAACCACCAGCAGCCTGAATGCGCCGAAACCTTTTTTAACTCGGTGACCTGCCGCATCCTGCACCGCGACTATTTTCACAATGCTTTCCTGTTCGTGCGCCCGGCCATTGCCACCGAATACCTGGATTCAGAACACCAGTCTTACCGTGTTTACTACCCGCATATCCATGGCATTGAAAAATCCATCATCAAAATGGTGGCCGATTACGGCCTGGCCTCCCCCTTCAAGAACCTGCCTTACGATGCCCGTAAAGTGGCCCGCAAGGCCATTGGCATCTTGCGCCAGAAATTAATCAAAAGCGGCGGCAAGCGCATTGCCCCCGACTGCCAGATCCATGTCCTTAACACCCTGTTCTTTCGCAACAAGGGTGCCTATATTGTGGGACGTTTCATTAACAACAATATTGTCTACCCGTTCGGCATTCCGCTACTGCACACGCCCGCCAACGAAATTGAACTGGATGCATTCTTAAGCACCACTGATGACATCAGTACCCTGTTCAGCTTTACCCGTGCCTACTTTCTGGTCGACATGGAAGTGCCCTCGGCCTATGTCGCCTTTTTGTCGTCCCTGCTACCCAGTAAGCCCAAGGCAGAGCTTTACACCGCCATCGGCCTGCAAAAACAGGGCAAAACACTTTTTTACCGCGATTTTCTGTACCACCTTAACAACTCGTACGACCAGTTTGACATCGCACCCGGTATCAAGGGCATGGTCATGACGGTTTTCACGCTGCCCTCTTATCCCTATGTTTTCAAGCTCATCCGCGACCGCATTAACAAAGACGGCATGACCCATGAAATCGTGATGAAAAAATATCACATGGTCAAAATGCACGACCGGGTTGGCCGCATGGCCGATACCTGGGAATACTCACTGGTAGCCCTGCCGCGCAAGCGCTGTTCGCCCCAATTGCTGGAAGAGCTGCGCAGCCAGGTACCCAGTCTGATAGAAGAAACCGAAGACAGCATCGTGATTCGCCACGTTTACATCGAGCGTCGCATGACCCCGCTGAATATCTTCCTGAGCCAGGCCAATGATGAAGCCCTGGACAACGCCATCAAGGGCTACGGTGACGCCATTGCCGAACTGGCTGCGGCCAATATTTTTGCCGGTGACATGCTGTTCAAGAACTTTGGTGTTACCCGCCTGGGACGGATCGTCTTCTATGACTACGATGAGATCCAGCCCATGCGGGAAATGAACTTCCGCGCCATCCCGCCTGCCCCCAACGAAGAGGCCGAGATGTCTGGCGAAATCTGGTATCCGGTGCATCCCAACGATGTCTTTCCCGAAGAATTTGAACGCTTTCTACTGGGCAATCCGCGCGTGCGCGCCGCCTTCATGAAGCACCATCCGTATTTACTTGATCACCAATGGTGGCAAACACGTAAAGACCGTGTCGCCGCCGGCAAGATCGAGGATATTTTCCCTTATCCGTTCTCTCGTCGCCTGCATGTCGGGCGGCCTGAACTTACCAACCAAAAGGAATTGTAATGTCTGATCCTATCGTAATCGTTTCCGTTGCACGTACCCCCATGGGCAGCATGATGGGTAGCCTGTCGCCATT
>CAZPNE010000102.1:0-6183 GCA_964588255.1 uncultured Advenella sp.
CCACTTCCGGCCTGCTTGATGCCATGTGTGATTCGATTCCGGTGCTGTGCATCAGTGGCCAGGTAGCGACCGGTGCGATTGGTACTGATGCGTTCCAGGAATGCGATGCCGTGGGCATTTCCCGCCCGGTGACCAAATGGAATGCACAAATCAAGCGTATTGAAGACGTGGCTGGTCTGGTGGCCAAAGCCTATAACCTGACGGCCTCCGGTCGTCCTGGCCCGGTACTGATTGATTTTCCCAAGGATATCCAGATGGCCACGGCACCAGAATCTGATGCCGATGCAAATGGTGAGGTACCGGTCAGCGCGGTGTCACAGGTCGCCCCATCGGTATTGCAGGCGGCCACCAAACGGGCGGCGGCCTTAATCGTGAATGCCCGGCGGCCAGTGTTTTATGGTGGTGGCGGCCTGATTAATTCCGGCCCCGATGCCTGCGAAGTATTCAGCAATATGGTGAATTATCTGGGTGCCCCCTGCACCCTGACGCTCATGGGCCTGGGTGCTTTCCCCGGTACCGATAAACAATTTCTGGGCATGTTGGGCATGCATGGCACCCTTGAAGCCAACCTGGCCATGCACCATGCCGACCTGATTGTTTGCGTGGGTGCGCGTTTTGATGACCGGATTACCGGGCGCCTGTCCGATTTTTGCCCGCATGCCACCAAGATTCACCTGGATATCGATCCGGCTTCCATTGACAAGGTCGTGCGTGCCGATGTGGCGCTGGTGGGTGACTGTTATCCTTTGCTTAAAGGGCTGTTCACCGAAATCAAGGCACTGGAACGTGACAATACCCAGCTGGAGGATTGGTGGACACGGATTGGCAAGTGGCGTGCAAAAGACTGCCTGGGCTTTACGCCGTCCGAGACTCATATTTTGCCGCAACACTTGCTAAGCACGGTTAATACCCTGATAGAAAACCGTGACGCCATTGTCAGTACCGACGTGGGACAGCACCAGATGTGGGCGGCCCAATACCTGAAATTCAACCAGCCCAACCGCTGGCTGACCTCGGGTGGGGCCGGTACCATGGGTTATGGCGTGCCGGCCGCCATTGGTGCGCAAATTGGCAATCCCGATTCACTGGTGGTCTGTATCAGTGGGGATGCCTCGGTCCTGATGAATATCCAGGAGCTGGCCACGGCCACCCAGCACCGGACTCCGGTCAAGGTTATTTTGTGCAATAACCAGCACATGGGCATGGTACGACAGTGGCAGGAACTGATTCATGACGGGCGCTACAGCCATAGTTACAATGATTCCATCCCCGACTTTGTGGCGCTGGCCCGGGCATTTGGCTGGGAAGCCGCCACAGTGTCAGATTCCAATGAGCTGGAAGCGGCCCTGCAAGAATGCCTGGATTCCGAAGGCCCGTATTTCCTGGATGTGCGGGTTCAGGCACTGGAAAACTGTTTCCCCATGATGCCCGCCGGTTACGGTCACCAGCAGGTCATGCTGTCTGAAGATAACTGGTATGTAGAAGAATAATAAAATCAAAAGGAATATACTTATAATTAAAAAGTATAAATCATCTTCTTTATATTATTTAAAATAAACATTATTAGAATTCTTATATCGCCACGTTATATTCAAATAGCGTGGCGATATTTTTGTCTTATGCATGGCATGCCCGTGCATGGATAATAGTCACTACGCAGAGTCACTTGAAATGAGTCATAGTTCCACAGAAATAAGCGGCTTGGACAAACTTGAAAAAAGATTACAAGAAGATTTGTCCCGCCTTGAGTTACCCGCCAAACCATGGGTGCGGGAACGAACCGTAAATGGGTTCAAGTTGTTGGAGGTGGCCATTATCGGGGGGGGTATGGCCGGTCTGACCGTTGCCGTTGCCCTGAAAAACCAGGGGATTTCAGCACAGGTGTTTGACCGTTCGCCTGCCGGCTTCGAAGGGCCTTGGGCAACCACGGCCCGCATGAAAACCCTGCGATCCCCCAAACAGCTTACCGGTCCGGCACTGGGCTTGCCATCATTGACTTTCCGGGCCTGGTATGAAGCCCAGTTTGGCGCCAGGGCCTGGGAAGACCTGGACAAGATTCCGCGCCTGCAATGGATGGACTACCTGCGCTGGTATCGTAAGGTTATGGATATCAATGTGTTGAACGGGCATGCCATTACCCGGGTAGAACTTAACCCCGACAACTACCTTGAATTGACGGTTGAAAACAGCGAAGGGCAGCACCGGGTACTGGCCCGCCGATTGATTCTGGCTACCGGCCGTGACGGACTGGGAGGTCCATCGGTACCAGAGTTTGCCCAAGCCATTCCACGCCACTTATGGGCCCATTCGTCTGATGAGCTGGATTACAATATCCTGGCCGGCAAGCGGGTCGGGGTGATTGGTGCGGGTGCCTCGGCCATGGACAGTGCGGCCACCGCGCTTGAAAGCGGTGCAGCCAGTGTTGATTTGATCATCCGTCGCCAGGATATTCCCCGCGTGAACAAAGGCAAGGGCTCGGGCAATCCGGGGATTACCCATGGTTTTACCCGCCTGCCTGATGAATGGAAATGGCGCATTCGCCACTATATCAATGCACAGCAGGTTCCGCCGCCGCGTGGCAGTACCCTGCGTGTCTCCCGTCATGAAAACGCCCGCTTTAATGTGGGTTGTCCGATTGAAAAAGTGGACGTCCGGGACGAGCAGTTGTTTGTGCACACGCCCAAGGGTATTTTCAATCTTGACTTCCTGATTTTTGCCACCGGCTTCAAGATTGACTGGCAATTGCGTCCCGAATACGCCAGTTTTGCACCCTATGTACGCACCTGGAGAGGTCGCTATGCGGCACCGCTGGGTCAGGAAGATGCCGAATTGCTCGCTTGTCCGGATCTTGGGCCTTATTTCGAGTTCCAACCCAAGAATGGTACTCCGTTGGTGGGCCTTGAAAATATCCATTGCTTCAGTTACCCGGCCGTGGCCTCGCACGGGACGGTTTCCGGGGATATTCCGGCGATTTCGGAAGGCGCGCAGGTACTGGCCAAAGGCATTGCCGGTTCGCTATACAATGAAGATGTTGCCTATTATTATGAGCAGCTGGAGGCGTACGAAGAGCCGGAACTGGAAGGCGATGAGTGGGAGCCCGCTCCGCCACCCTCCCAACCGATGGGGGCTGAATGACGATATGGTTGATTAAGCGCGTTTTGCAGGCCCTGGTCATTGTGTTGCTCATGACCATGATTGTGTTTCTGGGACTGCATGCAATTGGTAATCCGATTGATATCCTGATTGGTCCAGACGCCGACCAGCGGGATCGTGCGCTTGTGATTGCCCAGCTTGGCCTGGATCAGCCCTTATGGATGCAATACCTGAAGTTCCTTAACGGGGCCATTCATGGTGATCTGGGTAAAAGCTTTATCTATAACGAATCTGCGATCAAGCTGGTCTTGCAGCGCTTGCCGGCGACCATGGAGCTGGCCTTTGCCGCGCTGTTTATTGCCATTGTGGTGGGCGTGCCGCTGGGGCTGGTGGCGGGGCTGACTCCGGAAAGCACGCTGTCACGCACCATTATGGCGGGTAGTATCATGGGCTTTTCCCTACCTACTTTCTGGGTGGGTCTGATGCTGATCATGGCGTTTAGTGTCAACCTTGGTTTGCTACCGTCCAGCGGTCGCGGGGACACAGTCGAGGTATTTGGCCTGCAGTGGTCTTTTCTGACGGTCAACGGCCTGTATCACATGATTTTACCGGCCATCAACCTGGCGCTGTTCAAGGTATCGCTGGTTATACGCTTAACGCATGCCGGCGTTCGCGAAGTCATGCCACTGGATTACATCAAATTTGCCCGGGCCAAGGGGCTGTCATCATTGCGCATTATTACGGTGCATGTGCTGCGCAATATCATGATTCCGCTGGTGACCGTATTGGGTCTTGAATTGGGATCCACCATTGCCGGGGCGGTCGTCACGGAAAGCATATTTTCCTGGCCAGGCGCCGGCAAGCTGATCCTGGACAGTATTAACGGGCTGGATCGCCCGGTGATTCTGGCGTATTTGATTGTTATTGTTTGTGTGTTTGTCACCATCAACCTGTTGGTGGATATTGCCTATCGTTTGCTTGATCCGCGTGTAAGGCTGGAGAAAGCATCATGAACAACAAAGTACAGGTAATTGATAAAACACCGGCATCCCCCGGCGAGTCCCTGGTACGGGAATGGGCCAGCGCTTTTTTTGCCTCGAAACTGGCTACGATTGGTTTGGTGATTGCGGTTATTCTGGCCCTGGCCGCCATTTTTGCACCCTTGATCACGCCGCAAAATCCTTACGACCTGCTGCAGCTGGATATTCTTGATTCACGCCTGCCGCCAGGCAGTGAAAATGGTTTGGGCACGTTTAGCTATTGGCTGGGTACCGACGGCCAAGGCAGGGACTTGTTTTCCGCCATTGTTTACGGCCTGCGCATCAGCCTGATGGTCGGTCTGGGCTCGGCCCTGATTGCCAGTGTGGTGGGTACCATCGTTGGTGTCATGTCGGCTTATTTTGGCGGCAAGGTAGATGCTTTCATCATGCGCACCGTCGACTTGATGCTGTCTTTTCCTTCCATCCTGATCGCCATGATGATATTGGCCTATCTGGGCAAAGGCATTGGTAATGTCATCCTCACGCTGGTGGTGCTGGAGTGGGCCTATTACGCCCGCACGGCAAGGGGGCAGGCACTGGCGGAAAGGCAGAAAGAATATGTCGAGGCTGCCCTTAACCTGGCCATTCCGCAATGGCGCATCATGTTGCGGCATATTTTGCCCAACTGCCTGCCGCCCCTGATAGTCATTGGCACCTTGCAGGTTGCCCGGGCCATTACCCTTGAGGCTACCATGAGTTTTCTGGGTTTGGGCGTGCCCATTACCGAACCCTCACTGGGGCTGCTTATTTCCAATGGCTATCAATACATGCTGTCGGGGCAGTACTGGATCAGCATGTTTCCGGGCATTACCCTGCTGTTAACCATTGTGGCACTGAATCTGGTCGGTGACCGTTTACGTGAGATTTTCAATCCGAGGTCATTCAAATGAGTCAGGACCTGTTATTGGATGTGCGGCATCTGAAAACGCAATTTCACACCAAGGTGGGTGAGATACCGGCCGTTGATGATGTTTCCATTCGCCTGGAAAAAGGCAAAATCCTGGGCCTGGTGGGAGAGTCCGGTTCGGGCAAATCCGTGACCGGTTTTTCTATCATGGGTTTGGTGGATGAGCCGGGTCGTGTCGTGGGCGGCGAGATTTATTTTCAGGGACAGGATTTGCGAACCTTGTCGGTCAAGCAAATGCGGCAACTTCGGGGCAACCGGATTGCCATGATTTTTCAGGATCCGATGATGACCCTGAATCCGGTACTGCGTATTGACACCCAGATGATTGAAACCCTGCGGGCACATGAAAAAATAAGTTACCGGCAGGCATGGGAGCGATCCCGCGATACACTGGGGCTCATGGGTATTCCCAGTCCTGAAACCCGTCTGAAAGCGTATCCGCACCAGCTGTCTGGTGGCATGCGCCAGCGGGTGGCGATTGCCATTGCCCTGCTGTTGCGTCCCGATCTGATCATTGCTGATGAGCCCACCACTGCGCTGGACGTGACCATACAGGCACAGATTCTGTCCGAAGTGCAGAACCTGACACGCCAGTCTGGTACCGCGCTGATCTGGATTACCCATGACCTGTCTGTAGTGGCCGGACTGGCCGATGACTTGTCGGTCATGTATGCCGGCCGGATTGTTGAATCGGGTACGGTTGACCAGGTACTGGACCAGCCGCAGCACCCCTATACGGTTGGACTGATTCACAGCTTGCCGGGTAATAATGTACGCGGGCAGCGTCTGGCACAGATCAAGGGCATGACGCCCAACTTGCTGGACTTGCCAGCGGGCTGTGCGTTTTCCCCCCGTTGTCCAAGGGCCAGCCGTGCCTGCGAGGTACGGCCTGAATTTACCGACCAGGGTGGGCAACACCTGGTACGCTGTTTTCATCCGGGCAGCCAGCTTGCCGGAGGTGTCGCATGAGCCAAGAGACTCCTTTGCTTCGCCTGGACCATGTTTCCAAGCGTTTTGGCGAAAAGAAAGTCGGTCCTCTGGGGCGCTTGGGGCAAAAGCTGGGTCTGGTTTCTCCTCCTGCAGTCACCGCGGCCGTCAGTGATGTCAGTCTTGATGTTTTCAAGGGCGAAGTAGTGGGGCTGG
>CAZPNE010000103.1:0-6181 GCA_964588255.1 uncultured Advenella sp.
GAAAACTGATTATCTGTCATGGCTGAAAATAAATAACGATTTTGCTTTTTATTAAAGGCTGCTAAACCAAACGATGTGTTAGTTTGCCATGTTAATGATGGCCAACGTGTAGTGAATCGTAAAATGCGTAATTGACATTAAAAGCCAAGGCCTTGCATTAAAAAGGCCGCTGTCGTGTGACAACGGCCTTGAATTTTTGCCATACGGGCAAAACGGTAGTTAATGCCCTAAAGGCATTAAGCACGTTTTACTTTTTCTAGCATTTTGAACACGCCTTTTGGTGAGCTAACAAACAAACGTTTGAAAGCTTTACCCAGGCAACGGCGCTCAAGAGTGTTGCGACGTACGCGCTTGATTTCAGCCATGAGAATTCTCCAGATAAATAGGTTAGTCAGTAAGTGTACTTGAAATAAGCATATTTATCAATAAATATGCCAGTCATTAAAATTTAAATAAGTGCAGCGTGGGAACATGACGAAGACCCACCTGTTTATGCGGGTAACACCTTCATTTTCATGGCAAGTTCAAAGGCCACCCGCAAAGAAGACTCATCGGCAATACCTTTTCCGGCAATATCAAAGGCAGTGCCGTGATCGACACTGGTGCGGATGAAAGGCAGGCCAACGGTTACGTTAACGCCGTTATCTACACCCAGATATTTCACGGGAATCAAGCCCTGGTCATGGTATTGGGCCACCACAATATCAAACTCACCCTTGCGGGCCCGCATGAAGATGGTATCTCCCGGATAAGGGCCGCTTACGTTCATCCCCTGTTCGCGCATGTGTTCAATGGCGGGCGCAATGATCTTGATATCTTCCTGGCCAAAACGCCCCTCTTCGCCCGCATGCGGGTTTAAACCGGCCACTGCAATGCGAGGATGGGCAATGCCCAGCTGGCGACAGGCCTGGTGCGCAAGCCTAATGGCCGTACATTCATTTTCATGGGTCACCTGTTGCGGCACCGCTGACAGCGGAATATGGATACTGACCAGCAACACCCTGAGCTCGTCGTTCAGCAGCATCATGCCAACATGCCGGGCTCCCGAGCGTTGCGCCAGAATTTCGGTATGGCCAGGATGATCCACACCCGCCATCTTGAGTGATACTTTATGCAGCGGCGCTGTCACAATGGCGGCAATCTGCCCCAACATAGCGTCGTCGATGGCTTGGCAAAGATAGGCATACGCACCCTGGCCGCCAATTTTAGAAGCCTGTCCCAGGGGCAGGCTGGCCGGAATGGGCGGAGCACAGGCAATAACCGGAATGTGAACAGAACCATCCCCTTGCAAGCCAGTAAGGGCACCTGCCTGTTGCCAGGCGGTAATACCCGGAAACGCCTGCACCTGTACGTGGGTTGCCTGTAAAAAACCGGCCGCCCTTGCCAGGTTACCAGCATCACCATAAACCACCGCCGGTGCCGGCAAACCCTGCACAAACAGTTTTATCACCAGCTCAGGACCAATGCCTGCCGCATCCCCCATGGTAATCCCCAGGGGCAGGACTGTTTCCTGTAATGATTCGCCTGACATATTCCGCCTTCCCATCAATAATATTACCCAAGCTTAAGTTTAACAGTTAACGTTGGGTATTCAGGCACAATTCACACCTATCAGCAGCAGGGTTTCATGGCGTTGGCGACAAAGCCGTCATATAATGAATCTGGATATTTGAACAGTATCCTGTGTCACCCTGAAAATTTTCAGCCACCCGCCCCAAAGCCTTCAAGCATAACGGTATCCATTCAATGAGTTCGCAAATAAAAATCGTCGGCGCCCGACAAAACAACCTTAAAAACCTCGATGTCACTTTCAACACCGGGGAGTTCACGGTCATTACCGGGGTGTCCGGCTCAGGCAAAAGCTCTTTGGCTTTTGATACCCTGTATGCAGAAGGCCAGCGCAAATATGTAGAAACCTTTTCTCCTTATGCGCGCCAGTTCCTGGACCGCATGGACAAGCCCCAGGTAGAACGCATTGAGGGCATTTTGCCCGCCATCGCGATCGACCAGACCAACCCCGTACGCAACTCGCGCAGCTCGGTGGGCACCATGACAGAGCTGAACGACCACCTGAAACTGCTTTATGCCCGGGCGGCCCGCCTGCACTGCCGCCGTTGCGCTCATGAGGTAAAAAAAGACAATCCAGAAAGCATTTACCAGGCGCTGGCCAGCCTGTCCGCAACTGCCGATGAACCCCGGCTGATTATTACCTTCCCGGTCATAGTGCCCCTTAACTATTCTGAAGAAGAAATCAAGGACTATCTGGAGCAGCAGGGCTATACGCGGATTCATGCCGAAGAAACCCGCACTATCACCCGCATTGTCAAAGACAAGAAAAAGAAAGAAAAACCGGTTTCCGAAACCCAGCGTGTGCTGTATGTAGTGCAAGACAGGCTGCGTTTTTCCAATGCTGAACAATCACGTGTCATGGAAGCGCTTGAAGCCTGCCTGAAATATGGCAACGGGCATTGTTCGATTTATGCACTAGGCGCAGAAAACGCCCCACTGCATACCTGGAAATTCAGTGACCAGTTGCATTGCGCCCACTGTGACATTACCTATTCTGCCCCCTTGCCCAGCACGTTTTCCTTCAACTCACCCCTGGGTGCCTGCGAAACCTGTCGTGGTTTTGGAAGGGCCATGGGGATTGATTTTGGCCTGGTCATTCCCGATGAAAGCAAATCCCTTGAAGAAGGTGCCGTCAAACCCTGGCAAACCCCCAGCTATAACGAATGCCAAACCGAAATGATGCAATATGCCAAAAAAATTGGCATTCGCACAACAACGCCATGGAACACCCTTAACCAGGCGGAAAAAAACTGGGTTTTGTACGGCGACCCCGAATGGAAAGGCGGCACCTCTGCCTGGAAAAACCAGTGGTACGGTGTGCAACGGTTTTTTGACTGGCTTGAAACCAAATCCTACAAAATGCATGTGCGCGTTTTGCTGTCCAAGTACCGCAGCTACACGCCCTGCCCGGCCTGCCATGGCTCTCGCCTGAAACCCGATGCCAACCTGTGGCGTCTGGGCAATACCCGCCAGGACAACCCGCTGACTGGCAACTACAAGCGTTTCAAGCCAGTGGGCGCCACCTGGAGCCAGGCGCAACTGGCCCAACTGGGCGGCCTGGCGATTCATGACCTGATGCAACTGCCCATCGAACGGGTGTATGCCTTGTTCCAGCAATTGGCGCTTGGCACTGAAAATGATGCCGCGATGACCCTGGTACTTGCTGAAATTCGCACCCGCCTGAAGTTTCTTTGTGATGTGGGACTGGGTTATCTTAGCCTTGACCGCCAAAGCCGGACCCTGTCGGGTGGCGAGGTGCAGCGCATCAACTTGACAACGGCCCTGGGCACCTCTCTGGTCAATACGCTTTTTGTGCTGGATGAGCCTTCAATTGGCCTGCACCCGCGTGATATGCACCGAATTATTGAAGTCATGCAGCGCCTGCGCGATGCCGGCAATACCCTGGTGGTGGTTGAGCACGACCCACAGGTCATGGTGGCCGCCAACCGGATTCTGGATATAGGCCCGGGCCCGGGCGAACGGGGCGGTGAAATCATCTTCGATGGCACGCCCGCGCAATTACGCTCGGCCTCCTCGCTTACCGGACAATACCTTAGCGGCAAACTAAAGGTGGAATCCCCTCGCCCCATGCCGGTTAGCGACAACACCCCCAAACTGATCCTTGAAGGCGTACAGGCCAACAACCTGAAGAATTGCGATGTTTCCTTCCCCCTTGGCCGCCTGGTGTGTATTACCGGGGTATCCGGTTCAGGCAAGTCCACCCTTATCCAGGATGTGTTGCATCCTGCCCTGCTGAAGCATTTTGGCAAACCCACTGAAGCCCCCGGGCCATTTACCCGCCTGCTGGGTGCCGAACAGTTGGCCGATGTTGTCATGGTGGACCAGTCACCGATTGGCAAAACCGCCCGTTCCAACCCGGCCAGTTATGTGGGCGCTTTTGATGCCATCCGCAAGCTGTTTGCCCAGGCGGTGGTTTCGCGCGAGCGCGGCTATACCGCCGGCACCTTTAGTTTCAATAGCGGAGATGGACGTTGCCCCACCTGTGGCGGCACCGGTTTCGAGCATGTGGAAATGCAGTTCCTGTCAGATGTTTATCTGCGCTGCCCCGATTGCGATGGCAAACGTTTCAGGCCTGAAATATTGGAAGTAAAGGTTGAACACCTGGGACGCAAAGCGTCCATTGATGAAGTACTGGCCATGACCGTGCATGAAGCCCTGGCGTTTTTCAAAGGGCTGCGCGACGTGCAAACCAGCCTGATGCCGCTCTCGGATGTCGGGTTGGAATACCTTGCGCTTGGCCAGCCGGTTCCCACCCTTTCGGGCGGCGAGGCCCAGCGCCTTAAACTGGCCGGGCACCTGGCCACCGCGGCACGCAGCGGCATTTCCAGCGCAAAGGTTGCCAAAAAAGGCAGCCTGTTCCTGTTTGACGAACCCACCACCGGCCTGCATTTTGATGACGTGGCCCGCCTGATGCGCGCCTTCCGCAAACTGCTGGCCGCCGGCCACTCCCTGCTGATTATTGAACATAACCTGGATGTGATCCGCGCTGCCGACTGGATCATTGACATGGGCCCCGATGGCGGTGAAGCCGGTGGTCAGGTTATTGCCCAAGGCTCTCCTGCCGATGTCATGCAGCATGCCACTTCCAGCACCGGACAGGCCCTGCGCGAGTATGAGCAAAGCATTATCAACCCGGCTCCAGCCAGCCTGAACGAGGCATCGCCGGCTTATCTGGGAACCGCCCTGCGCCTGCAAAGCAACAACGCCATGGCAAAGCCCGGCCAGATCGACATCATGAACGCCCGTGAGCACAACCTGAAAGGGATTAATGTTCATATTCCCCACAACACCTTTACCGTCATCACCGGCGTATCGGGTTCGGGCAAGTCTACCCTGGCTTTTGATATCCTGTTCAACGAGGGCCAGCGCCGTTATCTGGAATCGCTAAATGCCTATGCCCGTGCCGTTGTGCAACCGGCAGGCAAACCTGACGTGGACGCCATTTATGGCATTCCACCCACAGTGGCGATTGAACAGCGCACCAGCCGGGGCGGGCGTAAATCCACGGTTGGCACCATGACGGAAACCCATCATTTCCTGCGCCTGCTGTATGTAAAGCTGGGCACCCAACTCTGCCCCGACTGCCATGTGCCGGTAGAGCCGCAAACACCCGAACAGATTTTTGCCCGAATTTTGCAGGCACACAAGGGGCAGCACATTGGCGTTATGGCACCATTGGTCACGGCCCGCAAAGGCTATTACACCGACCTGGCCAAATGGGCGCAGTCCAAGGGCTATACCCATTTACGGGTAGATGGCGACTTTATCCCGGTACAAGCCTGGCCGCGGCTGGATCGTTACAAGGAACACACCATAGAGCTACCCATTGCCGATTTCATTGTGGACGTGAATAATGAAAGCGGCCTGAAAGAAGCCTTACACAAAGCGCTTGAACATGGCCAGGGCAGCATGAGCATCATCTGGGAACTGGACCGGGCCAATCCCCTGCAAACCAGCCATCTGCAGCAACAACATTTCTCGGTGAAACGTGCCTGCCCTTGCTGTGGCATGAGCTTTCCCGAACCCGACCCGCGCCTGTTCTCCTTCAATTCAAAACATGGCTGGTGCCCGGATTGCTTTGGCACCGGCCTGAAGATCAGCGGTTTTGATGCCGAACAAACCGGTGAGGAAAGCAGCTGGATCAACACCAGTGAAGAGGAAGAAGAGGCCTTGCAGGATTGCCCTTCATGCCATGGCCTGCGCCTAAACCGCAATGCCCGTGCCGTGCAATGGCAAAACAGGGCGATTACCGAACTCACCACGCTGCCTGTTTCAGAAGCCCTGGCTTTCTTCAGTCATTTAAGCCTGAACAAACGTGAGGCGGAGATTTCGCGTGACATCCTGTCTGAAATCAGAAACCGCCTGGCTTTCATGCAAGAGGTGGGGCTGGGTTATCTGGGTCTGGATCGTTCCGCCCCCACCCTGTCGGGTGGCGAGGCACAACGCATACGGCTGGCGGCCCAGCTGGGCTCCAACCTGCAAGGGGTTTGCTATATTCTGGACGAACCCACCATTGGCCTGCACCCCCGCGACAATCGTATTTTGCTTAATGCCCTGGCCCGTCTTGAGGGCAATGGCAACACTCTGGTGG
>CAZPNE010000104.1:0-6078 GCA_964588255.1 uncultured Advenella sp.
GATGGTGGCGTTTACCAGGATGCAGTTGTATAAACGGCCGCAGTTGTTGCAGATTGTTTGATGGGGATTTATTTTTCTTCGTGATGAAAGTCTTGATAATACTTAAAATCGAATAACGAAATACTTTCAACTTCATTTAATCGGATGACACATTTAAACTCTTTCATGTCTACTGGGAATGTGGTATCTGTTTGTGGTTCGCGATTATTGTTGCTGTTTTTCTTATATACTTCAAGGTAGTTATGATCAAAATTAACGACTAAAGTATCTTTTTCCCTGTGTCCACTCAGATAGGGGATGATGACTATATTGTCTGAGTCAATGTGTTCGAACTGTTCACTAACGATAACACCAACATAGACTTTTCTGGATTTCAAGGATATTTTTACTGGTTTGATTTCAGAGGAAGCATAAATTACGATATCAAGTATTGCATCCAGATTTCTTAATTGCGATGTCCAATTGTCCATTTCCGCCTGTTTTTTCTTGTCTTGATTAATTTTATGCTGGCACATTACCATTGAAAAAAGTATGACACCTGCCATCCAGACATCAATCTGTGCAATTTGCTTAAACCATATTAGTTCGGTGAACCAATTAATTGGATCATAATTTTCTAGTGTAAACGCCAGTTTGGGTAGGGCAAGAGTTACAGTTAAGACATATCCAAATATCACAAAAATAAGAAAGGCAAGCAAACCTTGAAAAATAATGGTTATGCCATGATGACCTGATAATACATATGACTCCCAGCCAGCGCTTCTTTTTAATATGGCTTGTTGAACAGGAATTGCTGTGCAATACCTGTACCCTAAAACCAGAATAATCAGGACAAGAATTAAGGCCACTTAACGGCCTTTTAAATTGATTTTTTCCAGGCTTTTCAGGTGTTCCTTAATGTTTTTTTGAACTTTTTCATTTTTATAATTCAGGCGCATACTTCCGTCTTTATCCAAAATAAGGACATCATTTTTAAATGAGGAAGCTTGTTCAGTTGACATAAGCTTCTTGCCCACAAATTCACAGAATTGCTTTGCACGGTTAAATGTACGCATGGTAATCTCCTGTAAATGTGGGTTAAATATGCTAAGCAGGATAGGTATCCCGTAAGAAAAAGCATCTTGATATCTAAAATATTTTTGGCTTCCTGTCATTTGATTGTATGTTAAAAATTCATTGGTAGCAAACGTAAAGCTGGATGGTATTATCCAGCTTTACGTTTGCTACCTTGTTTTTAGTTATATGAAAACAGGCAGTATGCATCACTTCCTAAAACAGGTAAAAGGTGTGGAAAGTGTGGTTCCCTGCCGCGACTTCGGCCCGCAGGGGCGTCGGAGCAAAGGGGACTGCACTTGCCGCACCGCTGTTAAATAGGATTTAAACAACCAGCCCGGTGCTTCGTTCAATTATTTCGTTGTTTTATGCAACCACCCCCAGTGCTTCGTTCAATTATCCCGTCGCTTTAAGCAACCACCCCGTCAGGCTTTGCCTGCCACCCCTCCACGGGAGGGGAATTAAAAACGCAGTCTGGACATGGAGTCACAGACTGCGTATTAATATCTAAACTGGTTATTGCATCTACTTGGTTATTGCATCTAATCAGGTATTGCATCTAATCAGGTATTGCATCCAGCCAGAATCAGATAGAATCGTTCCTGATTAAATCCTTGGCAATAATAATTTGCTGGATTTGTGAAGTACCTTCATACAACCTGAACAAACGGACATCACGGTAAAACCGTTCAATGCCATACTCTGACACATAACCCGCACCGCCAAAAATCTGCACTGCACGGTCGGCAACGCGGCAGCACATCTCGGTAGAGAAATACTTCGCACAAGAAGCCAGTGCCGATACATTTTCGCCGGCATCGCGACGACGTGCCGCGTCAAGAATCATACACTCGGCCGCATAAATTTCTGCCTTGCTGTCTGCCAGCATACCTTGAATCAATTGGAAATTGGCAATAGGCTGACCAAACTGCTTGCGCTCTTTGGCATAATTCAGCGCATCACGCAACATTCGTTTGGCTGCACCGGTTGCAATAGAAGAAATATGCAGACGGCCTTTATCCAATACCTTCATGGCGGTTTTGAAACCCACCCCTTCCACGCCGCCAATCAACTGGCTGGCCGGAATGCGGCAATTCTCAAAAATCACATCGCAAGTATGAGCGCCTTTCTGGCCCATTTTCTTGTCGATTTTGCCTAATGACAACCCGGGGGTATTGGCTTCCACGATAAAAGCGGAAATACCGCCCGCGCCTTTAATCTCGTTGGAAGTGCGTGCCATCACCGTGAAAATGCCGGCATGGGGTGCGTTCGTAATAAAGCGTTTGGTACCATTCAGGACATAAAAATCACCATCGCGAACCGCTGTCGTGCGCAATGAACCGGCGTCTGAACCGGCTTCGGGTTCTGTCAGGGCGAAAGAACCGATCAACTCACCGGCGGCCATACGGGGCAGGTACTTTTCTTTTTGTTCGGGTGTACCGTCAATAATAATACCTGAACCGCCAATCCCGTTGTTGGTGCCGATATACGAACGGAAAGAAGGAGACGTCTGGCCCAGCTCAAAGCCAATGCGCACTTCTTCTTCCATCGTTAAACCCAGGCCGCCGTACTCTTCGGGCAAGGTCAGGCCGAAAAGGCCCAGTTCTTTCATTTGTTCAATGATTTCCGCGGGGATCTGATCAGTTTCCGCGACTTGCTCCTCGGCCGGGACGAGTACTTCGTTAATAAAACGACGAAGGCTGTCCTCTAATAATGTCTGGGTTTCTTGATCTTTAATCATGATTTCAACTTCTCTGGTTTAGTAAAAAACTGCTGGAATGCCGCTTGTGCCTCGTCAGAAATAAGACACTTGATGAAAGCTTCACGTTCGCAGTCAAGGGTTTCGTTAATTAACGGGGTCAAAGTCCTTTTTAACAGGGACTTGGTGGTTTTTAATGACAACAAAGACTGTGCGGCCATACTATTTGCAATTTTACTTGCTTTAGCCAGCGTTTCGCCGGGCGGTACAATCTCGTTGATGAATTTGCTCTCGAAGGCTTCCTGGGCCGTAAAAGGCTGGCCTAAATATAGCCACTCATTGGCCTTGCGGATACCGACATACTGTGCCAATAATACACTGGAAGCACCCTCGGGACATAATCCCAGGGGAACAAAGGGAATCCGGAAAGTGGTGTCACTGGCGGCAATAATAAAATCGCAGTGCATCAGCATGGTAACACCAATGCCAATCGCGGCACCTTCCACCGCAGCAATCACGGGGATATCCGTTTTAACCAGCGCTTTCAGAAAACGCAGGCCGGGGCTTTCACCCTCGGGCTTGCTCTGGAAGTCATGCAGGTCATTGCCGGCAGTAAAGTATTGTTGCGCACCTTGCAGAATAATGGCATGCAGATCGTTGCGCCCGGTGGCCGATTCAAATGCTTCGGTAAGCGCACCATAGGTGGCCAAATCCAGGGCATTGCGCCGTTCGGGGCGATTAATCGTAATCGTAAGCACTTTATTGCGCTCGGCTAACAGAACAGTTTGGTTCATGGGTTCTCCGCCAAGGGTGTTGATGACAGTTTTGTGATCAGGGTACACATAAATACTAGAGTTCTGCCATGATGCGCTGACGGGCGGCATTATATTCTTGCTTCATATTGTTAACAATATCGGCCGTGCTTTCAACTGAATCAATACTGCCTACACCTTGGCCGGCACCCCAAATATCCTTCCATGGTTTGACCCGGGTTGATCCAAAGTTGGTGGCCAGTTTTTCTTCTTCGGTCAAATTCTCGGGGTTCAGGCCCGACGCAATAATGCTGGGGGTCAGGTAGTTGCCCGGAATGCCGGTGAAAAACGGGGTATACAAAATATCCTTGGCTGCAGATTCTACAATCATTTTTTTGTAGCGTTCATCGGCATTGGCTTCGTGGCTGGCAATAAAGCGTGTGCCGATATAGGCAAAGTCTGCACCCAGCGCGCGGGCGGCAAGAATACTGCTGCCATTGGTAATAGAGCCTGAAAGCGCGATTGGGCCACCAAAAAACTTGCGTACTTCGGGCAGAATGGCAAAAGGACTTAACTTGCCGGCATGTCCGCCTGCACCGCTAGCGACCAGGATAAGTCCGTCAACCCCGGCTTCCAGGGCTTTTTCTGCGTGGCGAATGGTGGTCACGTCATGAAAAACCAGGCCACCCCATTCATGCACGTGCTTCACCACGTCATCGGGTGCACGCAAGCTGGTAATGATCATGGGCACCTTATGCCTGGCGCAGGTTTGCATGTCGTTATCCAGCCGGTCATTGGACGAGTGAATGATCTGGTTGATGGCAAAAGGAGCCACTTTGCGGCCGGGTTCTTTGGCCCGCACATCGTCCAGGGTTTCAGTGATTTGTGCCAGCCAGTCGTCAAGCAGTTCTGAGGGGCGGGCATTCAGGGCAGGCATAGACCCAATGACACCACTTTTACATTGTTCAATAACCAGTGTGGGGCTTGAAACGATGAACATGGGTGAGCAAATAACGGGTAATGTCATTTGCTGGTGGAGTTTTTCAACGATAGGGTTTGTCATTGGGTATGCCTCAAAATCAAGTTGTTGTTTTGCAATGCGGTATAGAATAAGAGATTAGAAAATGAGTATAACAAGTGGCTTGCTAGTGCCGGGACATTATCCTGTTGTCCTATTTACTATTCCGATAGCTGATTTTAACGGTTTATATCACTCTGTGCTAATCGGATTTAGTGAATGCCTTAATCGGATGGGATGAAGCTCAACGTGTATGAAGGGTATTTCAGTGTAAATGCCCTGAATTCTGCATGGCAAAATATATTTTCATTATTGATGCTGTGTGGTAGCATTCGTTTAAATTTTAGGGTAGTGGCAATGGGATAATGCCTATGTTTTTCCGTGTTTGCCAAGGCCAATAATTTCTTAAATATAAATAAAACAATATGACATTGTCCAAACGCTCCAACAGCTCAGTTAGCCTGACTGATTCGCTGATACAAAAATATAAAGATGACCGCCATTTCGTGACCGCCCTGGCCCGTGGCCTTGAAGTCCTGGCCTGTTTCCGCTCAGGCAACAAGGTACTTAGCAACCAGGAAATTGCCCAACGTTGCGGTTTGCCCAAGTCAACGGTTTCACGCCTTACGTCCACGCTGATCAAATTGGGTTATTTAACCCAGGATGAAACCAGCGGAAAATACCGTTTGGGCATGGCCACCTTATCGCTGGGGGTTGGCATGCTGGCCAAGCTGGATATCCGCCAGCTGGCCCGTCCGCTGATGCAAGAGGTGGCTGATTTTTCCCAGGGCATGGTAACGCTGGGGGCGCGTGACCGGCTTTCCATGCTGTATATAGAAAATTGCCGCAGCCGTTCGGCCCTTACGCTAAGTCTTGACGTGGGTGCCCGCATTCCCATTGCCACCTCATCCATGGGGCGTGCGTATTTGGCTGAAGCAGGGCAGGCCGAGCGCAATGAGATTATAGAACGTGTCAGAGAGCTGGATGAACAGTCAAGCGAAGCGATTATTGTTGGCATTAACCAGGCGATGCAAGATTATGAGCGCCTGGGGTGTACGTGTTCTTTTGGCGATTGGTTAAAAGACGTGAATGCGATTGCCGTTGGGGTTAATTTGGGCCCCAATTACCCGATCATGTCGCTTAGTTGCGGGGGGCCGTCGTTCAGTTTGTCTGCCGATTTTTTGCTTGAAGAAGTTCGGCCACGTTTGCAGGGAATCGTACAGCGCCTGAAAGAATCCATGGGGCAGGTGTAGGGGCCTTCAAGCCAGCAGGGCCTCGCCCCCATGCGGAACAGACTCTGTTTCGCATGGGAGCGTGGGGGTAAGCTGTTTAAGCTTAACGCTTTTCAATCAGCGAAAACACCCCGCTCGCATTGAACACATTCTTGCCTTCAACCGTTAGCGAACAGCTGGCAAAAATCATTCGTCTGCCGGCACGATGAATCTTGACCCGCGCTTCTACCCAATCGCCCGCCTTGGCCGGTGACATAAACTCGCTATTTAGCGTCACCGTCACAAAAGCCACCGGATGGTCGTAATGAGCCAAAATCGCATCAC
>CAZPNE010000105.1:0-5861 GCA_964588255.1 uncultured Advenella sp.
TGTAATAAATCGCCAGAATCAGCATGACCAGGATTTGCCCGCGCAGGAAACTGGACAGCAGTTTGTCTATTTCATTGCCAATATCAAGGGTGGTATTCAGGAAGTGGCGTGGAATGATTTCACTGAAGCGGTTAAGGAAAGAATGCCAGTCGAACAGCAGGTAAACCAGGACAACAGGCGTGAGCAGGCCGCTGGCAATATAGAAAATCAGCGTGGAGCCGCTGGCTTTCAGGTAATTGACCGCGGTGGTGACCAGGCTGTCGGTGCCGGTCACGGCATCTTGCAAGAGCAGGCGAATGCGGGAAATATCCAGTTTGCTATCGACGCCAAGCCATTCATCAATGTCGGGTGCCAGTTGGGTATTGTATTGATGTACCCATAGTGGTAATTGTTCCAGCACCAGATTGAGTTCCTTGCGCAACAACGGAATAATAATAAGCATGAATCCCGAAATGACGGCAAACAGCAAAAATACCATGATGAATACGGCCAGCCAGCGTGGCAGGTGCAAACGTACCAGTAAATCTACGCCAGGGGCCAGAATATAGGCCAGCGCCAGTGCCAGCATGAATGGAGTCAGCACTGGGGACAGGATATAAAGTAGAATTAGCAGGCAAATTCCAACTCCTGACCACAAAAGTGTCTGATTTCTGCGTAAATTTTTCTCATTCATCGTAAAATTGCGTTTACTCCATTTGATTTATGACATTTTTACATATTTAGGCTCGTTTCTCATGACAAATTCAACAAAATCCTCTTTGACCTATCGTGATGCAGGTGTGGATATTGATGCTGGCGACGCATTGGTGGACCGCATCAAGCCTTTGGCAGCCAAAACCATGCGCGAAGGCGTAATGGCCGGGATCGGCGGTTTTGGAGCTTTGTTTGAAGTACCCAAAAAATACAAGGAACCTGTTCTCGTTTCAGGCACCGATGGTGTGGGCACCAAATTGCGTCTTGCTTTTGAATGGAACCGACATGATACGGTAGGTATCGACCTGGTGGCCATGAGTGTAAACGATATTCTGGTGCAAGGGGCAGAGCCCCTGTTTTTCCTTGATTACTTTGCTTGCGGAAAACTGTCGGTGGATACCGCTGCCAGTGTGGTGGGCGGGATTGCCAAGGGTTGTGAACTGTCCGGTTGTGCCCTTATCGGTGGTGAAACCGCCGAAATGCCCGGTATGTACCCGGATGGTGAATATGACCTGGCCGGTTTTGCCGTGGGTGCGGTAGAAAAATCCAAAATTATCAATGGTAAATCCATTCAGGCAGGTGACCGTATTCTGGGCCTTGCATCAAGCGGTGCGCATTCCAACGGTTTTTCCCTGATCCGTAAAATTATTGAACGTGCCGGTGCCCAGCCCAATGACGACTTCCATGGCCAGCCCCTGGTTGATGTTGTTATGGCACCGACCCGCATTTATGTTAAACAGGTGTTGGCTGCGCTGGCCAAGCATGGTACCGATATCAAAGGCTTGGCTCACATTACCGGCGGTGGCCTGTTAGATAACGTACCCCGTATTTTGCAAGCTGGCCTTGCCGCGCGTTTAAGCACAGACGCCTGGGAATTGCCTGAACTGTTCAAGTGGTTGCAAAAAGAGGGTAATGTTGAAGACACCGAAATGCATCGTGTATTCAACTGCGGTATTGGCATGGTGCTGGTGGTTTCTGCCAGCCAGGCTGCAGCGATTACCGCAACCTTGCAAGAGCAGGGTGAAACCGTTTACCAGCTGGGTGAAATTGTTCAGCAAGAAGAGGGCATGGAACAAACAGTGGTTGTTTAAGTTTTAAAACAGCGTAAAAAAGCAATATGGGGGCTTGCCGTGGCAAGCCCTTATTTTTGGGTGATTGCCTGTAAAGCGGCATCCATGTCATGGGCAATGGCGGCAATAACCTGTTCCGTCACATTATTGGCCATGCAATCAATTTGGGTCCTGTCGGGTTGGGCACGTAACCAGGTAATTTGGCGTTTTGCCAGCTGTCGCGTGGCGGCAATGGCTTTTTCACGAGCCTCTGGCAAATCATAGTCGCCATTCAAATGTGCCCATAGTTGCCGGTATCCCACACAGCGAATGGATGGCAAGTCGGCGTGCAGATCGGGGCGCAGTTTAAGTTGTCTGACTTCCTCAACAAACCCCTTTTCAAGCATCTGGTCAAACCGTGCGGCAATGCGTTCATGCAAATCCAGGCGGTTAGCCGGCTCAAGGCTGATGGTTTGGTACAGAAAAGCGCCTGCTTTTTCAGCGGGTTGCTCAAGCAATACAGACATGGGTTTACCGGAAATGCGATAAATCTCCATGGCGCGCTGGACCCGTTGGCTGTCATTGGGGGCCAGGCGGGCAGCGGTAACGGGGTCAACGCTGGCCAGTTCCGCATGCAGGGCAGGCCAGCCATGCTGACGGGCAAAATCTTCCAACTCCTGGCGAATGTCCTCACGAGCCGCAGGCAATTCATTAAGTCCTTCGCGCAGCGCCTTGTAATACATCATGGTGCCACCGGCCAGGAGTGGAATCCGGCCACGGGCCTGAATGGCGGAAATAAGACTGGCGGCATCCCGGGTGAATTCAGCGGCACTGTAAGTTTGCGCCGGATCCCGTATGTCCAGCAGGTGCTGGGGTGTTTGGGCCTGTTCTTGCCTGGATGGCTTGGCAGTGCCAATATCCATACCTTTATAAATGGTGGCGGAGTCCACATTGATGATTTCAATCGGCCAGCGTTGGGCAATGGCCAGTACGCTGGCACTTTTGCCCGATGCGGTGGGGCCTGCAATGCAAATAATGGCTTGATGCCTGGTGTCCGGAGTTGGCATGGTAGTGGGTTGGCGGCAATGGCCTGTTAAGAAAGAAAAAAAACACAAAAAAGAACAGGCAGTGAGTTGCTGCCCGTTCGTTTATTGCCTAGTTTAGCATTAGCTAAAGCAGGATTAGCGGGAAATGAATGGAAAATTGGCGCTTCACTGTCCGCGCATGAACAGTTTATCAAGATCGTTCATGGTCCATTGAAACCAGGTGGGGCGGCCGTGATTGCATTGGTTGGCCCTTTCGGTTTGTTCCATTTGACGCAGCAGGGCATTCATTTCTTCCAGGCTTAGGCGGCGATTGGCCCTGACGGAACCGTGGCAGGCCATGGTAGAAAGCAATTCATTGCGCTGTTCGGTCAGGTGTTTGGAAACACCGGCCTGGCTTAAGTCTTTTAAAACATGCAGTACCAGTGATTCGATGTCGCCATGGGCCAGCAAAGCCGGTACTGAACGCACGGTAATGGCGCGGGGGCCGGCAGCGGTCAGGTTAAGTCCCAGTGTGTGCAAGGCTTCCTGGTGTTCTTCCAGCAAGCCGACTTCTTTTTCGGAGCAATGAAAAACAACCGGCACCAGCAGGTCTTGTTTGGGCATGCTGTGATTGTCCAGGGCGGTTTTCAGTTTTTCATAAACCACCCGCTCGTGGGCGGCGTGCATGTCTACCAGCACCAGCCCCCTGGAGTTTTGGGCCAGGATATAGATGCCATGCAGCTGTCCCAAGGCCATGCCCAATGGGAACGTATCTGCTTCGGGCAGGGAAGCGGGGGGTGTTTTGCCTGCGGCGCTTGCATTGTACGCGGGCGAATTGAAAGTAGTGCCCCTTGTGGCAGCCACATTGCTCTCAGGTGAGTTTTCATGGAAGAGGGATGATGGCAGACCTGAGGATTCTAGTGGGCGGTAAGCCTGGGACCAAGCCTGTTGATGGTTTAGCCCTAAGGGTGCCTGCCGTTGATTGGGATTGAAGCTTGAGGGTGGCCGATTGGAAGGTGAGGTACTGCCACGGTCGCTATTAGTAACAGCGGTGTCTGGCAAGGCTGCCGGCGCTAGCCCGGCGGGCATTTGGGAAGGTAGCCGGTTCATGGCATCTTGTTGGCCGCCTGCACTGGCCAGTGCCGCGGCAACGGTTTGAGAGACAAAACGGTAAACCGCGCCACTATCGCGAAACCGCACTTCATGCTTGGCAGGGTGAACGTTCACATCAACGGTATTGGGATCTATCTTCAGGAATAGGACATAGGCAGGCTGGCGGTCACCGTGTAAAACATCGGCATAAGCCGTGCGAATGGCATGGGATACGGTGCGGTCGCGGACATAGCGGCCGTTAACATACAGGTATTGTTTATCAGCACGGCTGCGGGCCGCATTGGGTTGGGTTATTAGCCCGTGCAGGCTGGCAAGGCCAACGTCGGCATTTAAGGGAATGCCGGCCTCGATAAATTCGGCGCCCAACACATCGCGGATACGCTGAAATGAGTCGGTGCTTACCCATTGCCGGTAGGCTTTGTCATTATGAAACAGGCGAAAAGCCACTTCGGGAAAAGCCATCGCGATTCTTTCCATGGCAGCCAGGCAATGCCCCAGCTCGGTGGTTTCCGATTTGAGGAATTTACGGCGGGCCGGGATCTGGTCAAACAGCTGGCGCATGTCAATGGTGGTGCCATAACCGCCTGCTGCCGGTGTAACCTCATTGTGGGCGGCATCTATTTGCCAGGCGTGATCGTCTGCCTGGGTGCGTGAGGTAATAACCAGTCGGGAAACCGAGGCAATTGAGGCCAGGGCCTCTCCGCGGAAACCCATGGAGTTGACCGACTCCAGTTCTTCAAGTGAAGTGATTTTGCTGGTGGCATGGCGCATGAGGGCCAAAGGCAATTCTTCTTTGGGAATGCCCGTGCCGTCATCGATAATGCAAATACGCTTGATGCCCCCGCCCTCGAGGCGGATTTCAATCGCCCGTGCCTGCGCATCGATGGCGTTTTCAAGCAGTTCTTTAAGGACTGAAGCGGGGCGCTCAATGACCTCACCGGCTGCGATCTGGCTGATGAGTTGATCGGGAAGGGGGGAAATATGGCGTCTTGGCATTTTGCCTAAAAGAAAATTTCAGCTAAATGAAAAAGGGAGCCGTAAAACGGCTCCGTAAAGGTACTGCAGCAAAATGCATGCGCTACTATCGCATGCATTTTTATTTTGCCTTAAAAGCAACAGCGTGTCTACCCTAGACGGGCAAGTGGCGGGTTTGTTGCAAAATAACCTTTAACGCCAGATAAAATTGCACTGGCAACTTGTTGCTGATTGTTGGTGTTTCTTAGGAAACGTTCCTCTTGTGGATTGGAAATAAAGGCGGTTTCAACCAGGATGGAGGGAATATCTGGCGCCCTTAAAACGGCAAAACCGGCCTGTTCCACGCGCCAGCTCTGGATGCCATTAACCTGGGCCAAAGAGTTGAGCACGCGGTGGCCAATGTCAAGGGAGTCTTTGATTTGTGCGGTAGTAGACATATCCAGTAACACGCTGGCGGTGTTTTTGTCATGATCGCCAATATCAATGCCGCCGATAAGGTCGGCCGCATTTTCTTTTTTGGCCAGCCAGCGAGCGGCGGCACTGGATGCTCCGCCACGGGAAAGGGCAAAGACGGATGTGCCACGAGCCGACTTATTGGTGAAAGCATCGGCGTGGATGGAGATGAAAAGATCGGCCTTGACCCGGCGGGCTTTTTGAACGCGAACATGCAAGGGCACAAAAAAATCGGCATCACGTGTCATATAAGCACGCATATTGGGTTGTGCGTTGATAAGGTTGCGCAGGCGCCGGCCAATGGCCAGGACGATATCTTTCTCTTTGGTACCCATACCGCCAACGGCGCCTGGATCTTCTCCACCATGCCCCGGGTCTATGGCAATAAGAATGGGACGGTTTGCGCTACTACGGCTTCCACCAGTGACAGGCGCGCGCGGCTGAACTTGACCGTTAACGGATGGCACAGGGGCGTGACTGCGATTTTGAGTAAGTTTATCTAATACGCTGGCCAAGGGGTCGTCACCGGCCATATTGGAGCTAAGCGCCAGCA
>CAZPNE010000106.1:0-5526 GCA_964588255.1 uncultured Advenella sp.
TCTTTATTGCTGATAAAGATATCCCGCCACATTTCCGGCGAACCACCGGCAATTCTTGTAAAGTCACGAAAGCCCGTACCTGCCAGGGACAAAGCCAGGCCCGACGAATCGACCCGAGTCACGACTGACATATAAAGCGCGGACAGATAATGTGGAAAATGACTGACCGTGGCAAAGATTTGGTCATGTTCAACAGCCTTAATTTCACGCACAACCGCACCACAAGCCTGCCAACATTGCCTTACCTGTTTAATATCATCGTTTGTGTTCTCGGGCAATGGGGTCAAAATAACATTACGATTCCAGTACAGCAACGGATCCGCCGCTGTCGGACCCGACTCATCAGAACCCGCAATGGGATGCCCCGGTATGAATTGACTTATCCGGCTACCCAAGGATTGCCTGGCATCCTGGATGACCTGAACCTTGGTACTGCAAGCATCAGTCACAATCGCGGTTGGTTTAAGCAACGGACCGATTGTTTTACAAATTCTGCCAAGCACTGAAGCAGGCGTGGAAATCAATATGAAATCCGACGCTTTGCCCGCTTCCTCAAGGGTTGCAATACGGTCAATCAAGCCCAGTTGCAATGCCCTTTCGAGGCTGGCCTGATCTCGCCCCACCCCCAGAACGCAACCCACATGCCCCCCATTTTTAAGCGCCTTGGCAAAAGACCCACCAATAAGGCCCACACCAACCACGCTTACCACAGGTATAAAGAACGAATTAGCCGATACGGCCAACGTGTCATTCACGGGCATACATTAACCTTTATTGCAGGGGATAAGAGCCGAGAATTTTGAAGAAAGCGGATTTCTTTTCAAGTTCTGCCAATGCCCTGGCTACATTTTCATTATTACGATGACCAAGAATATCAACATAAAAATAATATTCCCACTGACCGGTACGGGCTGGGCGTGACTCGAAGCGGGTCATGGATACATTATTTTGAACAAACGGACTAAGCAGATCATAGACGGCACCAATCCGGTTTGGCACGGCAAAAATAAGGCTTGTCTGGTCATTGCCACTTTGCAGGGAATCCAGATGACCAATTGCCAGGAAACGGGTTTTATTATTGGGATCATCCTGAATGCCTGCCGCAACAATCGGCAGATTCCAGGCCAATGCAGCCGCCTCACCCGCAATGGCCGCAATGGAACCATCTTGTGCTGCATGCCTGGCCGCTTCTGAATTACTTGTTGCCGACACCCGCTCCAGATTGGGATAATGTTGCTGCAACCAATTATGGCATTGCGCCAATGCCTGTGGATGTCCCATGATAACTTTTACGTTGCTCATGCTACCACCCTGCGTCATTAAGCAATGACGGATCGCGATAATACGTTCTCCATGCACCTTCAGGGTAGTGGACAAAAGTAAATCCTGAGTCCGGTTAACCGCGCCTTCCGTCGAATTCTCGACAGGCACCATGCCAACATCCGCCTGACCCGCCTCTACCGCACGAAACACTTCATCAAAGGAAGGACAAGGAAGTTTCTGTATCGCATGCCCGTAATACTCAAATGCCGCCTGTTCGGAAAACGAACCTTCAGGCCCAAGATAGGCAACCGTAAGGCCTCGCTCAAGCCCACGGCAAGCTGAAATGATCTCCGCCCATACGGCATGCACGGACTCACGGGGAAAAACACCCCGCTCATTGAGATCTTGCAAACGACGGATAATTTGCGCTTCACGTTCGGGCTTGAGCACCGGACCATCAGCCTGAAAGTCATGCTTGATTTTGCCGACATCCATGGCTGCCTGAGCCCGTTGATTTAACAAGCTGAGTATTTCATGATCAATCGCATCTATTCGCTCGCGCAGCGGCTTCAGTTTTTCCTGCAACAGTTTATCCATGTTGGCGTTCAAATTCTTTAAGGTAATCAATAAGGGCCTGCACCCCCTCCATAGGCATAGCATTATAAATGGAAGCCCGCATGCCACCGACTGATTTATGGCCTTTCAGGTTTAATAATTGCTGTTTTTTTGCGCCATCAAGAAAAGCGGCATTCAAATTATCATCATGTAAAGTAAACGGTACATTCATGCGAGAACGGTACTCGGGCTGAATCGCGTTATGATAAAAATCACTGCTATCAAGCTGACTATACAAAGCCTGCGCCTTGCTGATATTTTCAGACTCAATGGCCGCCAAACCACCTTTTGCCAGCAACCATTTGAAAACCAGGCCTGCCACGTAAATAGAATAAGTAGGCGGCGTATTGAATCGTGAGCGTTCACGGGCGACATTGACATAATCAAAGGCACTTGGGCAATAAGGCAAAGCATGCCCCAGCAAATCACGATGCAAAATAACAACCGTAACGCCAGCAGGGCCTGCATTTTTTTGAGCGCCGGCATAAACCATACCCGTTTGCCTTATGTTTAAAGGGCGGGACAGAAAATGGGAAGAAGCATCAACCACCAATGGAACCGCATCAGCCCCTAAGGCCTGCATATTGGGTAAAGCGCCAATTTCAACCCCACCGATGGTTTCATTACTACAAAAATGCAAATATGAAGAATCTGGGTTAACCTTCCACTCTTCAAAGGCCGGCACCCATGTCCAGGGCGCATAGGCCTGACCGTTGATTTCCCGAGACTGATGACTTTGTGCGGCAATACGTACCGTACCGTAACGGGTTGCTTCTTTATAGGATTTGGTAGACCAAATGCCGGTTAATACGTAATCAGCAGAGCGGGAGACGTTTCTTGCAATCAGGTTCATTGGCAATATGGCATTTTCCGCCGTTGCACCACCTTGCATAAACATGACGGCATAATCCTCTGGGATATCCATCAAGGCACGCAAATCGGCCTCGGCTTCGTCACAAATTTGCGTAAACTCGGGTCCCCGGTGGCTCATTTCCATGACGGATTGGCCACTACCATGCCAATCAAGCATTTCCGCCGCGGCCTGTTGCAAAACCTCGTGTGGAAGTTTGGAAGGTCCTGCTGAAAAATTCCAATATTGCTTGTTCATAACCGATTTCACTTAATCATCTGTTGAAGGTTGAGAATCATCCTGGCCTGAAACAGGACCAGCCCCGTCATCGGGTGTTTCAGAAGTGGCGTCTGGTGCAACCTCATCATCGCTTTCCACATCGCTTTCCACATCGCCATCAACATCACTTTCGACAACCCGGCGCACACCGGATAACATGCTTCCATCATCTACGTTGATGAGGGTGACTCCCTGCGTTGCGCGACCCATTTCCCGAATCTCGGATACCCGGGTACGCACCAGAACACCACCTGTCGTGATCAGCATGATTTCATCATCCGGCTCGACCAGAACGGCGCCTACTACCTTGCCATTACGTGTACTGGTCTGGATGGCAATCATGCCCTTGGTACCGCGACCATGACGGGTATATTCCGTAATAGAAGTACGTTTTCCAAAACCGTTTTCGGTGGCGGTCAATACGCTTTGTGTTTCATCACCGGCAACCAGCAGGGAAATAACACTTTGCCCGTCTTCCAGGTTCATACCACGAACACCACGTGCCGTGCGCCCCATTGGCCGAACATCATTTTCGTCGAAACGCACCGCTTTGCCAGCATCAGAGAACAGCATGATATCGTGTTCGCCATCGGTAAGATCGGCGCCGATCAAATGATCTCCGTCATCAAGGGCCACTGCAATAATGCCGGCCTTGCGAGGATTTGAGAAGTCGGATAAAGGTGTCTTTTTGACCGTACCACGCAAAGTTGCCATGAATACATAACGGTCTTCAACAAATGCCTTAACCGGCAGAATAACCGTAATTTTTTCACCATCAACCAGGGGAAACATATTCACGATAGGACGTCCGCGTGAACCACGGGTGCCTTGAGGCACTTCCCAGACTTTCAACCAATATACGCGACCATGGTCGGAGAAACACAGCAGGTAATCGTGCGTATTGGCAATAAACAACTGATCGATCCAGTCATCTTCTTTCATGGCGGTTGCCTGTTTTCCCCTGCCTCCGCGTTTTTGGGCACGGTACTCGGACAAGGGCTGGCTTTTAATATAGCCACTATTAGACAGGGTAACCACCATATCGGTGGGGGTAATCAGATCCTCGGTATCCAGTTCTGTTGCATTGGCTTCGATGGCCGAGCGACGCATATCTTTAGCATTAATTGAAAACTCTGTCTTGATGAGCGTCAGTTCGTCGGCAATAATAGCGGTAATACGCTCGGGCTTGGCCAGGATATCCAGCAGATCGGAAATAGTTTCCATGATCTCTTTATATTCATTAACGATCTTGTCTTGCTCAAGGCCAGTTAACCGTTGCAAGCGCATATTCAGGATTTCCTGGGCCTGCACATCGCTTAAACGGTATAAACCATCGGACTGAATGCCAAATACAGCGGCCAGACCTTCGGGCCGATAGGATGCGCTTCCACCCAACACGCCACCATCATCAGCGCGCACCAGCATTTCCCGGACAAGGGAAGAATCCCAGGTGCGGGCCATTAATTCCTGACGGGCTACCGGTGGTGTAGGTGCTGCCTTGATAATTGTAATAAACTCATCGATGTTTGCCAAAGCCACTGCCAGGCCTTCAAGGACATGTCCCCGTTCGCGCGCTTTTCGCAACTGGAATACAGTACGACGGGTAACCACTTCACGACGGTGTTGAAGGAAGTAATCAACCAGCTGTTTCAGGTTCAGCAAGCGAGGCTGACCTTCTACCAAGGCAACCAGGTTCATGCCAAAGGTGTCTTGCAACTGGGTATGTTTGTACAGATTGTTTAAAACAACCTCGGGCACTTCCCCGCGCTTGAGTTCGATAACCAGACGCATGCCGTCCTTGTCGGACTCATCGCGAATATCTGAAATACCTTCGATTTTCTTCTCATTGACCAGATCGGCAATCCGTTCCTGCAAGGTCTTTTTATTTACCTGATAAGGAAGTTCATCGACAATAATGGACTGGCGGTTGCCCTTCTCCATGTCTTCGAAGTGCGTTTTGGCACGCATTACCACACGCCCACGCCCGGTGCGATAACCTTCACGCACACCCGACATGCCATAAATAATCCCCCCAGTCGGGAAGTCTGGCGCGGGGATAAATTCCATTAGCTCATCAATCGTGCATCCGGGATTTCGCAGACAGAACAGACACCCGTCGACCACTTCGGCAAGATTATGAGGAGGGATGTTGGTAGCCATGCCAACCGCAATACCTGAGCTGCCGTTAACCAGCAAATTGGGCAATTTGGAAGGCAACAGCAGGGGTTCCTGTTCGCTACCATCATAGTTGGGACCAAAGTCGACGGTTTCCTGGTCTATGTCAGCCAGCAATTCGTGAGCAATCCTGGCAAGACGGATTTCCGTGTAACGCATGGCAGCAGCGCTATCACCATCAACGGAACCGAAGTTACCCTGCCCATCAACCAGCATATAGCGCAGGGAAAAATCCTGCGCCATACGTACGATGGTATCGTAAACCGCCTGATCGCCGTGAGGGTGATACTTACCGATGACATCACCGACAATACGTGCGGATTTCTTATAAGCCCTGTTCCAGT
>CAZPNE010000107.1:0-5424 GCA_964588255.1 uncultured Advenella sp.
TTGCCCAATTCCAGGACAAAATAGACGTACTGGTATTGTGCGGTGGTTCAAAAAGTGATTTACCCGAGCAGGGACCGGCTCTTTCTGCCTTGTTCAACACGGTTGACAGTTTTGACACCCATGCCAAAATTCCCGAGTATTTCGAAGCGGTTAACAACTCCGCCGAATTGGCTGGCAAAACTTCCCTGATTGCGATTGGCTGGGATCCGGGCCTGTTTTCGATTAACCGTTTGTTTGGCGAAGCCATTTTGCCAGAAGGCGCTACTTATACGTTCTGGGGCAAAGGCCTAAGCCAGGGGCACTCTGATGCCATTCGCCGCCTGCCGGGTGTTAAAGCCGGTGTGCAATACACCATTCCGGTGGAAGAGGCCATGAACAAGGTACGCAGCGGTACCATGCCTGTATTAAGCACCCGTGAAAAACACACCCGTGATTGTTACGTGGTGTTGGCTGAAGGCGCCAGTGCCAGCGAAGTGGAACAGTCTATCGTGACCATGCCCGATTATTTTGCCGATTACGACACCACTGTTACGTTTATTACTGAAGAAGAACTCAAACGTGATCACGCGGCCATGCCGCATGGTGGCTTTGTGATTCGCAGTGGCAAAACCGGTACGGGCACCAACCAGGTTATGGAATATTCACTGGCGCTGGACAGTAATCCCGAATTTACTTCTAGCGTGCTGGTTGCCTATGCCCGTGCCGCTTACAAGCTGAACCAGATGGGGCAAACCGGCGCGAAAACAGCGTTTGACGTGCCACCAGGCCTGTTGTCGCCCAAGAGTGCGGCAGAATTGCGTAAAGAGTTGCTGTAAATGGATTGGTTCCCACGCAGGAGCGTGGGAACCAGTAAAAAACCCTCGGTGCGAGGGAGTTAGCCCAGTCAATTTGCATAACCTCTGATGGGGTGCAGCGCACCCAATCAAGTCTGTGTATTACCTAGGAAACCCCCACTTCTAAAGTGGTGGGTAGTTCATATCAAGAATGACAGGCAATCAGGTTGCGTACCGTTCTGGCCGCCTCCAGTACTTCTCCAGCCGTCATGCCGATGGGGCCAATGCCTTCTGAGACCAGGTAATCGGCTGCGGCGCCATGCAGCCAGACGGCACCGGCAATGGCCTGTTCAGGCGTGATACCCTGGGCCAGGCAGGCGCCAATCATGCCTGCCAGTACGTCACCGGTGCCGGCCGTGGACAGGCCCGGGTTACCGGTATGATTAACCGTGATTTCCCCTTTGGGACTGCAGATAACCGTTTGATAACCTTTCAGAACAGTCCAGGCGGTATATTTGCCAGAAATTTGCCGTGCCGCCTGATGGCGGTCTTTCTGGATATCGGCGGTGGTGCATCCCAGCAACCGTGCCGCTTCACTGGGGTGAGGCGTTAATACCAGTGGCGCCTTCTCATGGGAAAGGGGAAAGGCGTGTTCAGACAAAAGCGTGAGGGCATCGGCATCCAGTACAATGGCGGCATTTGGATAGCGGTTGAAGAGGGTGGCCAGGCAATTTTGTGCCAGTGGTGTCAGGCCCATGCCGCAACCGGTCACCCAGGTGCCAATATCCTCTTTGCCCAGCAGTTTGCCTGCCGTGTTTAGCATGAGCTCGGGCTGCACGGTATCGACTTCCAGCGGTTGGCTGTCCTGGGTAAAGCCAACATGAACCCGCCCTGTACCCTGTTTCAGGGCGGCGCGGGCGGCCAGCAGGGCGGCACCCACCATGTTCTTGCCGCCAGCCAGAATGCCCAGGGTGCCAAAGTTGCCTTTGTGGCTGTCCAGTGGCCTGGGCTGGCACAGTGCCGGGAAATTTTCTTGGGCAAAAATTGCAAGCGATGTCATCATGGTGATTGTTAATTGTCTTGAGGCGGGTTAGTGTTGGCGGGTGTGCCGGCAGAAAAAACCACATAACTCCAGTGGATGTCATTGCGGCCCAGCGTGTCGCCTTTGTGAACACTGTGGTGCAGCAGGTGCAGGCCATGTGTTTTGCCCAGTTCAATCACCTCTTCATCGGAAATATCAAACATATGGCGGTCAGTGGGTACCGGGCCATGACGCAGGGACAAGGACATGACGCCACCCGGGAGCAGCAGGTTTGCACAAGTGTTCATGGCAATTTCCCTTTCTTCCGGTGTCAGGTGCATCCATACCGCGGTTAACAGAAGCAGGTCATATTTTTTGTGGCTGGCGGTAATCTTGTGTAAATGTGGCAGATTGTCGTCAATCCAGTTGATCTGTTCATGGGCATGCAGCTGCTGGCCATGTTCACGCATGCCGGCGGTGGGCTCAACGGCATCCACAAAATGGCCTGCCCGTGCCAATGCCGCAGCATCACGACCGGTACCGGCGCCAATATCCAGAATGCTGGCAAGTTTGTTGTGGATGGGATAATGGCGTATGACAGGTTTGTGGACTTTTTCAAACGTGACGCTTTCGTAGTCTTTGGCAAATTTTTCTGGCTTTTGGGCGTAACCGCGTGTACCGGGAACAGATGACATGATGTTTAGGTAATATTAAGAATGTTAAAAGATGGAAGAATCATAGCGCAATCAGGGACTGTGGGAAACGTTGGCATTCAGGCCGCAGTCAAGCAAGAAAGTCAATTATCAGGGAAAAGCATGGAAAGTGCAGACACAATTGTTTCTATCAGGGAACTGAACAAAACGTATAAAAATGGTTTCAGCGCGCTTAAAGGCGTCAGTCTGGATATCCGGCGTGGAGAAATCCTGGCTTTACTGGGTCCCAATGGCGCCGGTAAAACCACAATGATTGGTATTGTTACCGGTTTACTTAATTCGACCAGTGGCACGGTAACGGTTGATGGCATGGACATTGTCCGGGATGCCAGGAAAGTAAGGCCCAAGATTGGTCTGGTACCCCAGGAATTGTATACTGATGCTTTTGAAACTGTCTGGGCTACCGTTAGCTTCAGTCGTGGTTTGTTTGGCAAGCCGGCCAATCCGGCGCATATCGAAAAGGTGTTGCGCGATTTGTCATTATGGGACAAACGCAATAATAAACTCCTGAGTCTTTCCGGGGGCATGAAACGGCGTGTCCTGATTGCCAAAGCCCTGTCCCATGAGCCCACTATTTTGTTTCTGGATGAACCCACTGCCGGGGTTGATGTAGAGTTGCGCCATGATATGTGGCGGATGGTACGCCGTTTGCGGGAACACGGGGTGACTATTATTTTAACTACCCACTATATTGAAGAAGCCGAAGATATGGCCGACCGGATTGCCGTGATTAATCATGGGGAAATTATACTGGTGGAAGAAAAACAAACCCTAATGCGCCAATTAGGCAAGAAGGAGCTGTATGTGCAGTTGAAAACGCCCTTGATGTTTATTCCACCAGAACTGGCGACATTTCAGCTGAACCTGGCCGATGAGGGAAAAACATTGGTTTATACCTATGATATTCAGCAGGAACAGGGTGGTTCTGACGGCATTGCTTCTTTTCTGAAGCGGCTGGATCAGTTGCAGATTGAATTTTTTGATTTGAAGTCAAAAGAAAGTTCGCTAGAGGAAATTTTTGTCAATCTGGTCAAGGAACCGTCATGAATTGGTATGCCATCAAAGCCATTTATTTGTTTGAAATGGCCAGGGCTTTCCGGACCCTGACACAAAGCATTGCTTCGCCGGTATTGTCCACTTCCCTGTATTTTGTGGTGTTTGGTGCAGCGATTGGCTCGCGCATGGGACAGGTGGATGGGGTCAGTTATGGGGCATTCATCATACCCGGCCTGATTATGCTTTCATTGCTTAGCGAAAGTATTTCCAATGCCTCGTTTGGTATTTACATGCCACGTTGGTCGGGAACCATTTATGAAGTGTTATCGGCACCGGTTTCTTTTGTGGAAGTGGTCATTGGCTATGTGGGGGCGGCCACCACCAAGTCGGTGCTGGTTGGATTTTTAATATTGCTAACGGCAAGGCTGTTTGTGGATTATGAAATACAGCACCCCGTGTGGATGTTGCTGTTTTTGCTACTGACAGCGGTTACGTTCAGCATGTTCGGTTTTATTATTGGCTTGTGGGCGGAAGGGTTTGAAAAACTGCAAATCATTCCGCTGATGGTGATCACACCGCTTACTTTTCTGGGTGGGGCGTTTTATTCCATTAATATGCTGCCTGAATTCTGGCAGAAAATTGCCCTGTTGAACCCGGTCGTGTATTTGATCAGCGGTTTTCGCTGGAGTTTTTATGGTGTGTCTGACGTTAACCATTACATCAGCTTGGGCATGATACTGGTGTTCTTGTTTATTTGCCTTGGCTTTATCGCCTGGCTGTTCAAGACCGGTTACAAGCTTAAGCAATAATCATTTTTTCCAGCTAATAAAAACAGCCCCTTAAACCTTGGTTTTTCAAGTGTTTAAGGGGCTTTTAACTGGTTGGTGTCAGGCGCTTTTACCGGTATCGTCTGCCTGACTGCTGTTATCAGTATGGTCCGTTGTATTAGCGGATTTTTCAGCAGGATTGTCATCGCTGGCACTGTCAGGGTTTTCAGGGTCGCTGCCGGCGCCATTGCCGTTGTCGGTGCTGGGGGTATCGGTCGTCACCAGTTCCACCACTTTGGCCCGTGACATCATGCCAATGAATTCATCGTTTTCATCGGTAACGGCAACCGGCTGATCAGACTGCAGCATGTGGGTAAGCACGGCATCCAGGCCGGTGCTGGCCGGTACACTGATGATATCCTTGACCAGGCTGGAAATATCCCGCAGCCCGCTTCTGACGGCCTGTTCGGTATCGCTCAAATGCAGGATACCGGCAATGAGATTGCCATCAAGTACGGGGGCGAACTGGTAATCGTATTGTTTCATTCTTTCCAGCGCCAGCGCGGGACGGGTGCGCATGGTAAGCGCCAAACGGGTTTTATTAACGGCATGTCCCGCATTCAGGATTTTGCTGCGGTTAACATCCTGCAGGAAGGCTTCAACATATTCATTGTTGGGAGACAGCAGGATATCTTCTGGCGTGCCTTCCTGAATGAGTTCGCCGTCTTTTAAAATGGCGATCCGGTTACCCAGTCTCAGGGCTTCGTCCAGATCGTGGGTAATGAATACAATGGTTTTGTTCAGCCGTGATTGCAGTTCCAGCAACTGGTTTTGCATTTCGCGGCGGATAAGCGGATCAAGGGCGGAAAAGGCTTCGTCCATCAGCAGGATTTCAGCATCGGTAGCCAATGCCCGGGCCAGGCCAACCCGTTGTTGCATGCCGCCGGATAATTGATTCGGGTATTGATTTTCAAAACCGGCCAGGCCAACCTGTTCCAGCCAATAGCGGGCGGTTTCTTGTGCCTTTGCTTTGCCAACGCCCTGGACATTCAGCCCATAGGCGGCATTTTCCAACGTGGTTTTATGAGGAAGCAGGCCAAAGCGCTGAAACACCATGCTCATGGTTTTCTGGCGGAATTTTTCCAGTTCTTTCT
>CAZPNE010000108.1:0-5400 GCA_964588255.1 uncultured Advenella sp.
GTGAATTGGCTTTGGCATACAGTTCGTAAAACTGGCAAAGTGCACGACAGGACTGGCTGATGCTGGCCAGTTCATGCAGGCTTAAATCCTGTACCGGGATATTGGCCAGGAAATTGATTTCACTGATATCACCGGTGTGGATGTTAATACGTTTGATGGCTTCCAGGATTTGAACTAAATATTGTTGCAAGGGCTGCCGATTGGGATTCATTGCGGGGATCTTGTTTTTATACAAGTATGAATTTTAAGCCGTGATTAAAAAAATCAATTTGATCCAGATTAACAAGTCTTTGGATTTTGCGGTCAATTTCTAGCTACAACAGGTAATAACCGTCTGGTTCCCACGCTCCCGCGTGGTAACTGGTTTTTATTGTCAAGCTTAAATCTTTTTTTTACCGGGTCAGTTAGTAGGCAAAGCGGTCGGCCAGTCCCTCAAGGTGGCATTCTTTCAGGATTTGCAACTGGCGCTCACGGGCGCTTTTTTTGAAGCCGCCGGTTTTTTTTGCAATAATCAACTCGTTTTTCATGGAGTGTTCCCAGCCCACCAATTCTGTCACGGTCAGCTGGTAGCCCCGGGCTTCCAGTTGCAGGCAGCGCAATACATTGGTTAGCTGGCTGCCAAACTCACGGGTATGGATCGGGTGGCGCCATAATTCGGACAAGGGTGTTTTGCCCAGCGTGCTGCCCTTGTTGCTGCGCAAGGCGGCGGCCACTTCGGCCTGGCAACAGGGCACCAGCACAATGTATTGGGCATCCCGGTTCAGGGCAAAGCGGATGGCGTCATCAGTGGCGGTATTACAGGCATGCAGGGCCGTCACAATATCAATTTTTTCGGGTAACTGCGTTGAGGCCATCGATTCCTCTACGGTCATGGCCAGAAATGACATGCCCTCAAACCCCAGCCGCTGCGCCAGCGCTTCCGATTTGTCAACGAGCTCGGCCCGGGTTTCAATACCGTAAACATGCGCGCCGGGTTTGTCTTTCAGGAACAGGTCATACAGAATGAAGCCCAGGTAAGATTTTCCGGCACCATGATCTACCAGGCTCAGGCTGTCTTTCTGCTTAAGTACATCATCCATTAAAGGTTCGATGAACTGGTACAGGTGATATACCTGTTTAAGCTTGCGACGCGTGTCCTGGTTGATTTTTCCATCACGGGTCAGTATGTGGAGCTCTTTGAGCAATTCAATCGATTGCTGGGGCTTTATTTCAGGGATCAGGCTCATTGCTTATACGGTCATTGAAAAGATACGGGTGCCGGGCTGCTCGCGCAACATCCGCAGGTCAAAGGCCATGCAAATGTTGCGTGAAAACGTGCGTCCTGCTTCGGTAATGTCAATCCCGTTGGGTAAAATTTTGATCAGGCCATCGGTTTCCATTTCGTGCAGGCGTTCTATTACCTGGGGCAGTTCCGGGAATTGCTGTGCGGGTTCGTCCCAGCGGGTAGCCTGCAGGCACATCAGGTTCAGGATATGCCGGCGGATAACCAGGTCTTCCTGGTCCAGGATATGGCCTCGGTAAAGCGGCAATTCGTCTTTTTCCAGACGGGCATAATAGTCCTCAAGCACTTTTTCATTCTGGGCGAAGGCATACCAGGCATCGCTAATGGCAGAAACACCCAGGCCGATCATGAGTTGGGTTGATGAAGAGGTATAGCCCATAAAGTTGCGGTGCAGTTTTTTATTCAGCATGGACTGGTAAAGCTCATCGGTGGGCAGGGAAAAGTGATCCATGCCAATTTCGACATAACCCAGTTCTTCCAGTAGCTTTTTACCGTTTTCATACAGGGCGCGTTTTTCTTCACCACTTGGCAAATCATTTTCATCGTAACCGCGCTGACCCACGCCCTTGATCCAGGGTACATGGGCGTAAGAATAAAATGCCAGGCGATCGGGCTTAAGTGAAATGGTGCGCTTGATGGTGGCTTCCATGGATTTCCAGGTCTGGAACGGCAGGCCGAAAATCAGGTCATGGCTAATGCTGTGGTAGCCGATTTTGCGTGAGGCATCGGTCACATTGAAGACGTTTTCGTAGGGCTGGATCCGGTGGATGGCTTTTTGCACGACCGGATCGTAATCCTGGACCCCAAAACTGACACGCCTGAAACCCAGTTCATACAGGGTTTCCAGGTGTTCGCGACGGGTATTGTTGGGGTGGCCCTCAAAACTGAATTCGTGATTGGGCGCAATCTCTGACGTGTCAAAAATTGCCCGCAGCAAACGGGTCAGGTTTTCGGTGCTGAAGAAAGTAGGCGTGCCGCCACCCAGGTGGATTTCCCGGATACGGGGCTTGCTGCCCAGCAGTTCCAGGTACATGTTCCATTCCTTGATCACGGCATCAATGTAGGGGCCTTCAACGGCATGCTTTTTGGTAATGCGTTTATGGCAGGCACAAAAAGTACACAGGCTTTCACAGAAAGGCAGGTGAATGTACAGGCTGATACCCTCGGAAGCATTGGATTCATTGAAACTGCGGATCAGGGTTTCTTTATATGAATCCACCGTAAAACAGGCCTCGTCCCAGTAGGGGACGGTGGGGTAGCTGGTGTAGCGCGGACCTGGAATATTGTACTTTTGGATAAAATTTTTCATGCCTTTCAATGCCGGTTACGCCCTGCAGAAGATGCCTGCAGGGCTGGTCTGGAACAGGATCAGAAAGCCGGATCGTCATCATCCGGGATATCTGATGCGAGCTTCCTTGTGGTTGATTTTACCGCTGTTTTGGTAACGGCTTTTTTAGCAGCCGTTTTTGTTGCCTTTTTGGCTACGGTCTTGGTGGCCGTTTTACTGGCCGTTTTCGTGGCTTTCCTGGCGGCGGTTTTTTTGGCAGTTGGCTTGTCATCGGCATCAGTCGTTGTTTTCGCTGCTTTTTTGGTCGCTGTTTTTGACGCTGCCTTGGCTGGGCGAGGCTCAAATTCGAAGCCGATCTTGCCGTTTGCCTGCATGGTTAAAAAGGCCTTGAATTTACGATTGGTACGGTTTGAAACAAAGCCGTCCAGTAAATCGGTTTTGCCCGATTCCAGCAATTTTGCCATTTGCAGGTTGGCAATTTCCTGCTGCAAGATTACTTTCCCCGATTTGAAATCGCAGGTTTTCTCTTGCGCTACGGCCTTTTCACAGACGTAGTTCATGCCATTGTCGAAAACACCGGCACCACATTTGGGGCACTTGCCCAGTGCTGTCTGGCCTGTGAAATCAACGGGTTCGGCATCGTCCTCATCGTTCTGGCCAAAATCAAACTCAAGCTTGTTTTCATCGGTAATGCGCAAAATGGCGGAAAACGGCCGGCCCATTTTGCTGATGAAGCCACTAAGCGGGCCCAGGGTTTTCTTTTCCAGCAATTCTTCAACTTCTGGAATTTCAAAGGTGCGTCCGCCCGGGTGCTTGGTAATGGAAAAATCACAATTGGTACAGGCGTAGCGGCGATAGTTTTCCTTGACCACCGAACCGCATTGCGGGCAGGGGGTTTGCAAGGTTGCATAGTCACCGGGAATGGTGGCTTGTTCGTATTCTTTGGCACGCTTGACGATAATCTGGGTGGTTTGTGCAATCTCGCGCATGAAAGCGGCACGATCAAGCTTGCCCTGTTCCATTTGCTTGAGTTTGTGTTCCCATTCGCCAGTCAGTTCGGGGGACGTCAGTTCCTGTACATTCAGGCCGGTTAGCAGCGTCATCAGCTGGCGGGCCTTGGCCGAAGGCACCAATTCGCGGCCTTCGCGACGCAGGTAATGTTCGTTCAGCAAGCCCTCGATAATGGTTGCCCGCGTGGCTGGCGTACCCAGGCCGCGTTCGGACAGGGCTTCGCGCAGTTCGCCATCGTCCACCAGTTTGCCAGCGCCTTCCATGGCGCTCAGCAGGGTGGCCTCGGTGTAGCGTGCAGGCGGTTTGGTTTGCAGTTCCTTGGGGCTAATATCTTCGGTGCGTACCGATTCATTGTCTGCCACCGCTACCAGATTGGCATCATCTCCCTGGCTTTCCCTGCCGTAAATTTCCAGCCAGCCTGGCTTGACCAGGACCTTGCCCTCGGTTTTGAAGCGATGTTGCGATACCTCGGTAATCCGGGTGGTAATACGGTACTCGGCAGGCGGGAAGAAGACCGCCATGAAGCGCTTGGTGACCAAATCGTAAATCTTGGCTTCGGCCTCGCTTAGCTCCTTGGGTACCTGCTGGGTTGGGATAATCGCAAAGTGATCAGACACTTTTTTATTATCGAAGATGCGGCGATTGGGTTTGACCCAGCCATTGGCCAGGATTTTTTTGGCAAACGCCTTGTGGCCCCGGCTCAGGTGAGATTCACTGGCTGAAAGCGTGTCAAACGTTTGCGTTACCGTTCCCAGATAATCTTCGGGCAGGTAGCGCGAGTCGGTACGCGGGTAGGTTAAGGCCTTGTGACGTTCGTACAGGGTTTGCGCCAGGGCCAGGGTGGTTTTGGCGGTAAAGCCAAATTTGGAGTTGGCTTCGCGCTGTAACGAGGTCAGGTCAAAAAGGGCGGGCGACATTTGGGTAGATGGCTTGGATTCTTCGCTAACCGTACCGTTCTTGTCTCGGCAGGCCGCCACGATTGACTGGGCACTGGCCAAAGACCATAAGCGGTTGTCTTTTTTCTCGGGGTCGTGTTCGTCTTTCTTGAAGGTCGGGTCAAACCAGCGGCCTTCATACAGGCCGGCTGCCGCTACAAACGTGGCATGCACTTCCCAGTAATCCCGAGTCTTGAAGGCACGGATTTTTTCTTCACGTTCGCACACAATGGCCAGTGTTGGGGTTTGCACCCGGCCAATCGGGGTCTTGAAAAAGCCCCCTTCTTTACTGTTGAACGCGGTCATGGCGCGGGTGCCGTTGATGCCAATCAGCCAGTCGGCTTCCGCACGGGAACGCGCGGCCGCTTCAAGGGGCTTCATGGTGTCATCGTCGCGCAGGTTTGCAAACGCATCCACAATGGCGGTCTTGGTCATGGATTGCAGCCACAAGCGCTGGATGGGTTTTTTTACGCCTGCAAACTGCACAATGTAGCGGAAAATCAGTTCACCTTCACGTCCGGCGTCACAGGCATTAATAATGGCTGTGACATCTTTGCGCTTCAGTAGTTTTACTAATAATTTCAGCCGGTCAGTTGATTTTTTATCGGTGGGCTTTAGATCAAACTCTTTGGCCGGAATCGCAGGCAAATGCGCGAACGACCACTTGCCCCGGACGACATCGTCGGGATTGGTCAGCGTTAATAAATGCCCTACGCTGGAGGAAAGGACGTATTTGTCACTTTCAAAATAATCACCTTCACGGGAGAACCCGCCCAAGGCTCTTGAAATATCAAGCGCCACCGATGGTTTTTCGGCAATAATCAGTGTTTTAGTCATATGCTTCCGAGTATTCAAACCGAGGACTTTGGGAGTATCTTATAAAA
>CAZPNE010000109.1:0-5399 GCA_964588255.1 uncultured Advenella sp.
GATAGGTTACTGTCCAGTCGTTATTATCGATGGTTACGGCAGGATCCAGGGTTTGTGGATCAGATGATTTGGCAATAACCAGCGTGTCTTTTGGTGTTGCGGCCATTGCGCCAGGCATGGCAATGGAAAATCCAAGTGCCGACGCAAAAACCGTTAACCATAATTTTCTGTAAATGCGATGTCCTGACATATGCGATTTCTCCCAATGAATATCGACCGGAACATAGGACATCTTAGCAAAACAGATTTAAATCAGAAATAGTTGTTTACCCGATTATTGTAAAAATTATTTCCTTTCGGAAAATCAATCAATGCAATCATCATACCTTTACAAGATCACTTTCTATCATGGGGTAAGCACGGCTATTGGGAAGCTCATAGTGCCACCATTCAGAGGGAATGGAGACGAACCCGGCATGCAGCATGATACCCAGCAGCAACAAACGGTTTTTTTGCACCTCGGGTGGCAAGTCCTTGCGGTCATGATGAGACAGTTCCTGCATGTCATCAAAGCCGGTACCCATATCCAGTGCCTGGCCACTTTCATTTAACAACGTTACATCAACCGCCACCCCACGGGAATGGTTGGAGCCCTGTGAAGGATCAGATACATACTGCGCATCGGACAGAACCGACCAGAAAATTTCCTGGGCTTTACCAGGACGATAGGCATCAAAAACCTTAAGCGTCAAGCCGGCCTGTAACGCATAGCCTGCCGCCTTGCGCAAACAGGCTTCCGCATCGGGATGCAGGGCACAAACCGCTTCCTGGTAAACTACTTTACCTGCCAGATTATCGGGTGTGGCATAAACCAGGTCTATCACCACGCCATAATCTTCTTCAGTAATCATTGTCAATGCTGTTTGGCCCACGTTTTCCTCTTTATGCTTTCATTGATTCAATAGCTTCATTCAAAAGCGTGATATTACCATCAAGTTCAGCCAGGCTGGATACGGAAAAACCATTGGCTACCAGCTGCCCGTCAAGTTTGACATCAAAACGGCAAGCCTGTTCGTTTTTACTCAACAGCTCAATAATATTTTCAGTTTGCAGGCGCTTGGTCACCAATCCGGCATCTTTCGGATTATCAAATGGAACGGATAACAGCAATTCCTGCCCCGTTGCGGCAATCAGGCGAAAACGGAAACGTCCCTCTTCGTCCCGGAAGCTGACAAAGCGGGCAGCTTTGGCTGATTTCTTCTGCTCTTTGGTTGTGGTTTTTACCGCTACCGCATTGCGCAAACCAACCGCCTGACGAATCTCGTTAATAAACGGCGTGGCTTCACGGCGCGCTTTTTTAGCCCCCTCATGCAAGATTTCTTCGATCTGGTCGGGCTTGGACATCAAGTCGTTATAACGCTCACGCATGGGTGCCAAGGTGTTTTCAAGCAAATCACCCAGCGCCTGCTTGGCATCTCCCCAGCCCATGCCATCTAAAAGTTGCTGCCTGAAAAGTGCTGACGTTTCCTGGCTTGCAAAAGCCCGATAAATCGTGAACAGGTGAGATTCATCGGGATCCTTGGGCTCGCCGGGCAGGCGAGAGTCCGTCTGGATACGGGCAATGGCGGCCTTCAGCTGCTTGCTGCCCCCCTCAAACAGCGGGATAGTGTTGTTATAGCTTTTGGACATTTTACGACCATCCAGCCCGGGCAAGGTGGCCACTTCATCTTCAATATGCACCTCGGGCAAAGTAAAGTAGTCCCGCCCCGCCCCATACTGGTGATTAAAGCGCTGGGCAATATCACGGGCCATTTCCAGATGCTGGATCTGGTCACGGCCAACTGGTACTTTGTTGGCATTGAACATGAGGATATCTGCCGCCATGAGGATAGGATATGAGAACAGGCCCATATTGACACCATCATCGGGTTCCACATTTTTAGCCACATTCTGGTCTACCGATGCTTTGTAGGCATGCGCACGATTCATTAAACCCTTGGGGGTAAGGCAAGTAAGAATCCAGCTTAGCTCGGGTATTTCAGGAATATCCGACTGGCGGTAAAAAGTGACCCGGCTGGTATCCAGGCCGGCAGCCAGCCAGGTGGCGGCAATTTCCAGGCGTGAACTTGCCACGCGCATCGGGTCGTCACATTTGATCAGGGCGTGATAGTCGGCCAGAAAAAAGAAGGCATCAACATTATCTTCACGGCTGGCATTAATGGCTGGACGGATGGCACCGGCATAGTTGCCCAGATGTGGCGTTCCCGAGGTGGTGATCCCGGTTAGCACTCTTGTATTTTTACTCATGAATTTCAATTCCCAATTTAGAGACTGACCGATTCCCTTCGCTCAGACTCAAGATATTCTTTGGACTGCATTTCCATGATACGGGAAACCGTACGATGGAACTCATTAGATAACGTGCCTTCGGTATATAACTCATCCGGTTCACATTCGGCGGACATGATCAGTTTGACTTTATGATCATAGAGAACATCGATCAGCCAGGTAAAGCGGCGGGCTTCTGAGGCATGTTTAGGACGCATTCTGGGTACGTCAGATAAGATAATGGTATGAAAACGGCTGGCCAGTTCAAGGTAATCATTTTGCGAACGTGGGCCACCACACAAGGTGGCAAATGAAAACCACACGACAGACCCACCCAGGGCTTCGGCACGGATTTCACGGTTCTCGATATGCAAGACCGGATCCTGATCGGCCGTGTCAGAGAGCTGGTCAAACGCCTGCTGCAATGCCTGACGGGTTTGGGCCGTAAGCGGCGTATGGTACATGTTGACCTGTTCCAGCGTACGCAGGCGGTAATCCACACCGGTATCCACGTTCAGCACATCCATACGCTCCTGGATAAGCTTGATGGCTGGCAAGATACGGTCACGATGCAGGCCATCCGGGTACAGTGTGGATGGCTCGTAATTGGAGGTCATCACAAATGAAGTACCATGCTCAAACAGTTTAAGCAGTAAACGATACAGAATCATTGCATCGGCAATATCCGAAACGTGGAATTCATCGAAACAGATCAGGCGATATTTTTTTGCAATCCGGCGCGCGACTTCATCAAGCGGATCCTGGGTACCCTTGATTTGTTGCAATTGCAGGTGCACGCCACGAATGAATTCATGAAAGTGAATCCGGGTTTTACGCTTTACCGGAACCGTATGGTAAAACGAATCCATCAAAAAACTTTTACCTCGCCCTACTCCTCCCCACATGTACACACCCTTGGGGATATCCGGCCGGTTGAACAGTTTCTTCAGCCGGCTTGAGCGTTGTTGCTTGAAGGCTATCCAATCATCATAATACTTCTGCAAGCGACGGATTGCCTGCTGCTGTGCCGCATCTGCCTTGTAACCGCGTTCACTCAGCGTCTTTTCATAATACTGCAAAACATTCATGACAATAACTTCAAGTTTAAATATTCATTATATTAAAAAGGCCCGCAGTGTAGTGGCTGTTCAAGGAACACCCATCACAAACCGCAGGCCTGCTATTTCAAGCAAAACTTAAAACAGTACCAACTTGATTAAAAGTTCAATGCACGTTTATCAACCGCAAGGGCTGCTTCTTTCATTGCTTCAGACAAGGTTGGGTGTGCATGGCAAATACGGGCAATATCTTCGGCCGCACCTTTAAATTCCATGATTGTGACGGCTTCTGCAATAAGCTCTGAAGCCGATGGGCCAATAATATGAACACCCAATACTTCATCGCTCTTGGCATCAGCAATAATTTTCACAAAACCAGTTGTATCACCCAGCGCACGTGCACGGCCATTGGCCAGGAATGGGAAGCTACCTACTTTGATTTCACGTTTTTCTGCTTTAAGCGCCTGCTCTGTTTTGCCAACCCAGGCAATTTCAGGAGAGGTGTAAATAACGGAAGGAATCGTGTCGAAGTTGACATGACCGTGCTGGCCGGCAATACGCTCGGCAACCGCCACACCTTCTTCTTCAGCCTTGTGTGCCAGCATGGGGCCACGCACCACATCACCCACTGCCCATACGTTTGGCAGATTGGTTTTGCAATCAGCGTCAACCACAATGAAACCGCGCTCGTCCAGCTGCAGGCCAACGGTCTCTGCATTTAAACCGGTGGTGTAAGGAACACGACCGATAGAGACAATCAGCTTGTCAACCACCAGTGACTGTTCTTCACCTTTGGCGGTGGTGTAGGGAATGGTAATTGCCTTGGCAGTTTGTTTGATTTCACCAATTTTCACGCCGGTTTCAATAAGCAGGCCTTGTTTGGCAAAGGCTTTTTGTGCTTCTTTGGCAACCTGGGTATCACACACGGCCAGGAAATCGGGGGCGGCTTCAAGCACCACGACTTCGGCACCCAGACGACGCCATACGCTGCCCAGTTCAAGACCAATCACGCCGGCACCAATCACACCCAGTTTTTTAGGTACGGCAGGAATGCTAAGGGCGCCATCGTTGGACAGAACCTGTTTTTCATCAAAGGCAAGACCCGGCAAGGCACGGGGTTGTGAACCGGTTGCTACAATAACGTGTGAAGCGGTAATGGTTTCTTCTTTTTTGCCACTGATTTTAATGCTGTAGCTGCCATCTGCGGCTTTACCGGCAAATTCGCCTTTGCCAGAAAAGAAGGAGACTTTGTTCTTTTTGAACAGGAACTGGATGCCGTCGTTGTTTTGTTTGACAACGGTATCTTTACGACCGATCAGGGTATCAAGCTTGAGTTTGACATTGCCCACTTCAATGCCGTGCTCGGCAAAGTGGTGATTGGCCTGTTCGAAATGTTCGGATGACTGCAACAGGGCTTTGGAAGGAATACAACCAATGTTGGTACATGTACCACCGGGTTTTGGATTGCCGGCTTCGTCAGTCCATGCATCGATACATGCCACTTTTTTGCCCAACTGCGCAGCACGGATAGCGGCAATATACCCACCAGGTCCGGCACCAATAACAACTACATCAAATTGAGTAGACATAAGAATTCTCTTTAATTTAATTCATTCGCATGCACATGCGTGTGCATATAAAGAACCACGCCCCGTAAGGGGGCGTGCATACCATGTGTTGATTACAGATCAAGCAACAGGCGCTGTGGATCTTCCAGTGCTTCTTTCATGGCTACCAGGCCAAGCACGGCTTCACGGCCATCGATAATACGGTGATCGTAAGACATGGCAAAGAAGTTGATTGGACGAATAACGACTTGACCGTTCTCTACCACAGCACGGTCTTTGGTGGCGTGAATACCCAGAATGGCGGACTGAGGTGGGTTGATGATAGGTGTGGACAGCATGGAACCGAAAGTACCACCGTTGGAGATGGAGAAGGTACCGCCAGTCAGCTCGTCGAGAGTCAGCTTGCCATCACGTGCCTTGGCACCGAATTCAGCGATTTTTTTCTCGATGTCGGCAATCGACATTTGATCGGCATTACGCAGGATAGGCACAACCAGGCCACGTG
>CAZPNE010000110.1:0-5369 GCA_964588255.1 uncultured Advenella sp.
CCTTCTTATGGCGATCGTCCTGCCCGTGCCGCTAACGGTGACCGTCCTTCTTATGGCGATCGCCCTGCCCGAGGTTCTTTTGGTAGCGACCGTCCCTCCTTCGGTGACCGCTCTGCCAAACCAGGCTATGGTGACCGCCAGGCAAAAGAAGGCCGCCCTGCATCACGTGGTAGCGACCGTCCGTTTAGCAAAGGCAGCAAAGAGTCTTTCTCTAACGGCAAGAAAAAAACCACTGCTCGTGCCTGGGCATAATAAGATTTTTTAAGTCTTAATTAAAAAAAGGGAATCGTTTAATCACGATTCCCTTTTTTCATTCAGGCAATTATTGAATAATACTATTAATTTAACCCTGAATAATAACCGTCTCATCCAGCAGATGCCGGATACGCTCTTCACTTACTCCCCAATCCTTCAACACCGCTACCGTATGTTGCCCTGCTGCGGGTGATGACTTATGAATGGCAAACTCAAACCCGCTCATTTTAAACGGACTGCCCAGTTGCCTTACCGTTTTACCTTGTTCATCAGTAGATTCGATAATCATGCCCCGCTCTTTAAAATGCACATCATTGGCGGTTTCACCCATGTTTAACACAGGCGTGACACAACAATCGCTATCTGCGAGTTTCTCACTCCACCAGGCAAAGTCATGAGCGGCAATCAGCTGGCTTAATTCCTGTTTCACATAATTAACCCGATCTGAATCGGGCGTATCATGGAGTGGCTTCAGATCTTCACGCCCAATTAACGCACAAAACACATCCCAGAATTTTTTCTCGAAAGCACCGACGGCAATATAACGGTGATCGGCCGTTTCATAAAAGCCGTAATAAGCGGCCCCCCCCGTTAACTTTGTAACACCAGCTGGGGTAGCTTGCCCGAACTCATTTAATGCCGCCATCGGTAAACCGGCATATGCCAGTATGCCATCAGAAAAGGAAATATCCACCAACCTGCCCTTGCGGGTGCGCTGGGCATCAAACAAAGCGGCCAGTATGCCAATCGCGGCGGTAGAGGCACCACCCAGCAGATCGGCCAAAGGCAAGTTGGACAGTGCCGGTTTACCAACACCATTACCCACCTGATCAGCAACACCTGCACGGGCAATATAGTTAATATCATGGCCTGCCGCTTGACTGGATGGGCCGGTTTGTCCATAGCCGGTCATGCTGCAATACACAATAGCCGGATTACGCTGTTTGACTACTTCATAACCCACGCCCAGACGATCCATGACACCCGGCCGGAACCCCTCTATCACCACATCGGCTTTTTCACACAAATCCAGAAACAGGGCCTTACCTTCCTCTTTTTTAAGATCAAGCTGCAATCCCCGTTTATTCCGGTTTACCTGGGAACGTAAGGCCGCCCATGCATAATCACCGGCCCCGGTATCTTCCAGCTTGACCACCTCGGCCCCCATATCGGCCAAATGCATGGCACACACCGGCCCCGGCAACAAACGGGTTAAATCCAGTACCCGAACCCCTTCCAATGGCGCGCTTGAAACCCGATCCATTCCTTTTCTCCTGTTATATTATGTTGTTTTGGTCTGCCTGAAGTTTACGCCACATGATTTTGCCAGTATTGGATTTTGGCAATTGATCAACAAATTCAACCAGTCTTGGAGCCTTATAAACCGCCATGTTTTCACGGGCCCATGCAATCAGTTCCTGCGGGGACAGTTTGCCTTCATATTCCTGTTTCAGGACCACCAGCGCTTTTACAACCTCACCCTTGACGCTATCCTGAATACCCACAATGCACACTTCATGAATAGCCGGGTGATCATAGAAGGTATTTTCAACCTCACTGGGCCAGACCTTATATCCGGATACATTAATCATCCGCTTAAGACGATCACACATGAAGAAATAACCCTCTTCATCAATCCTTGCCAGATCGCCGGTACGGAAGAAAACCCGGCCATCACGTTCCAGAAAAGACTCCTGGTTGGCCTGTTCATTTTGCCAATATCCTTTCATGACTTGCGGGCCGCTGGTAATCAGTTCTCCGACCTCACCCTGCGGCAATTCCTGCAAGGTGCCAGGATCAACAATACGCGAATCGACACCCTGGGTGGGTATGCCCAGGCACTGGCGCTTGCTGTGTTCAAGCGGATTGCAATGCAGGAAAGAAGCGGTTTCGGTCATGCCATAACCTTCGTTGTAAACAATGTCAAAACGCGTTTTAAGCATGGCGGCAATCGCTTCCGGCATGGCGGCCCCACCGCCCGACAACAAGGTCAGGCTGGATAAATCCCGTTGTTCGGCCGAAGGTTGGGTAAAGCAATCCAGCACCATGGCAGGCGGTGCCGTCCAGACGGAAACCCGATGTTTTTCCATTAATTTCAGGGCCAATTCGGCATTCCAGCGCGGCATCATGACAACGGTGCCACCCAGCATGATGGGCATGTTCATGCCATTTTGCATACCCAGCATATGAAACATGGGTGCGACCGAAAGCATGACCGACTCAGCATGCAAATTACGCCAGATGGCCGAATTCGCCAATGAGGCCAATAAGGTTGCATGCGTATGAATGCAACCTTTGGGTTTACCGGTGGTGCCAGATGTATAAGGCAGCACACAAAAATCATCGGGATCGGTTTGCACCGGTTCAGCAGCCAAGCCTGCCTTTAGCGCATCTGAAAACGCAACCATACCATCAGATAAGGCCAGCTCACTGCCCTGTTTTACAAAATCGGGTAAGTCCGGGTCAGCAAGGTCTTCTACAAAATCACCGTAGGCATGCACCATAACATGCTTCAGCCCACCTTCCATCTTGCTTTCCATGCAAGGTGCAAGCTGCTTGAGCAACTCCTGGGCAACAAAGGCGCAACGGGCACCACTATCCGACATATAGTGCTGGATTTCAGACGTGGTACACATGGCATTCACCGGCACCACCACTGCCCCCAGCTGTAATACGGCATAAAATGCGATCACAAACTGCGGGCAGTTCTGACTCATCAGTAACACACGATCCCCCCGGCCCAGTTGCATTTTCTGCTGCAAAAACCCGGCCATGGCATCGGTATATTGCTTCAGCTCCCGGTAACTGATCCGCTTTCCGCAATAGACAATGGCGGTTTTGTCCGGATAGCGCAAAGCAGCGGTGTCAAGATAATGGGGAAGCGTTACCTGCGGCACAGTCCCCGTGGCAGGCACCCCTTTAGGCCAGAATTTATGCTTGATTGGGCTCATTATGTTCTTGTCTCCTGATGAATCTTTCATACCTTGATGGTTCCCGGCTTAATCCATCCGGATACCGGTTTCTTTGGCAACTTTGCCATATTCAGCCAAATCCTCTTTGACGATTTTGGCGTACTCGGCAGAAGAATTGCCCACTGGAATCAAGCCCATATCTGTTAATCGGTCATGAATTTTTGGCATTTTCATGACTTTCTGGATTTTGTCACTTAACAGATTCACCACCGGCCCAGGGGTACCGGCTGGTACAAAGAAACCAAACCAGCCATTGGCATTAAAGCCTTCCATACCCATTTCATTGAATGTCCTGGCGTCTGGCAATGAGGTTAAGCGTTTTGCGCCGGTCACACCCAGAATTTTGAATTTATCAGATTGAAGATGAGGACTGATGGCCGTGATATCAATAAATGCCGATGTCAGCTCACCACTTAACATGGCGGTAACTTCAGGGCCAGATCCCCGATAAGGAATATGCATCAGGTCAATGCCATTTATTACTTTGAACTGTTCACCATGCAAATGAGAGGAAGTGCCATTGCCGTAAGAACCGTATGAATACTTGCCCGGGTTTTTCTTCACGTGCTCAATAAACTCTTCCATCGTATTAACCGGAAGATCACTTTTAACCACAAATACATCCGATGACAGCGCCACCTGAGAAACCGGCTTCAAATCACTGACTTCATAAGGCAGTTTTTTATAAAGCCAGGGGGCCTGTACCAGTGCCGTAATACCCAGCAATACGGTATAGCCGTCGGGATCAGCCCTGGCAACCGACTGATTACCAATCGTGCCGCTCGCGCCCGGTTTATTCTCTACCCATACCGTTGCGCCAAGCTCTGTGGCCAGCTCATGCGAAATCATGCGGGCGATGGTATCGGTACCCCCACCCGGTGGGTATGGGACCACGATACGGATGGACTTATCGGGATAATTATTGGTGCTTGCCTGTACATTTGCTGTTAGCAGGGCACTCATGCCCACCGCTGCTGCACACAACATAGATATTGCCGTACGTCTTGTAACCTTCTTCATTTTTGTCTCCTGGAAATTAAGAATGTTGCTACTGTTTTGCAAACCGGCACCACGACTATTTATGATTTAATACGTGGGACCGGCCATTGGTTATGCTAGCGCTTAAAAAATTAACGGGGTGTCATGCGAATGGCACCGTCAAGCCGGATGGTTTCACCATTGAGCATGGCATTTTCCAGCATCTGCACTGCCAGTGACGCGTACTCAGATGGAAAACCCAAACGGGCCGGATGTGGCACCGATGCCCCCAAAGCCGATTTCACATGCTCTGGCAACTTCGATAGCAAAGGGGTATCAAATAAACCGGGGGCAATGGTATTAACACGAATCTGGCGCTGTGCCAGGTCACGGGCCGCCACCAGCGTCATTCCCACAATACCGGCTTTTGCCGAAGAATAAGGAATCTGGCCGATTTGACCTTCATAAGCAGCCACTGACGCCGTTAATACACAGGCACCACGCTCACCGTCCAACGGCTCATTTTTAGCCATGGCTGCTGCAGCAAGACGTAATGAATTGAAGGTGCCAATGACATTCACACGGATAATAGATTCAAATTTTTCCAGATTGCCAGGTTCACCATCTTTTTCAACCACCCGGATAGGTGCGCCATATCCGGCACAATGCACCAGTGCCCGCAAAGGCGCCAATGACACCGCTTTGTCAATAACCGCTTTCATTTGCTCCGGCTCACAGACATCAGCCTTTACAAAATGAGCGCCAGCACCCAACTGCTTCGCGACTTCCTCGCCCTTGTCATTCAGGTCGGCAATAACAACCTGCACGCCCTTGGCAAGCAGTTTTTCTACGGTGGCCAGACCCAGACCTGATGCACCACCGGTTACCACTGCCGACATATTTTCCTGCAACTGCATAGGTATCTCCTTCCTTTAACTGATTTTAATTAGTTTAATTTTTCAATAATAGTGGTATTGGCCATGCCACCTGCCTCACACATGGTTTGCAACCCATAACGCTGGTCATTATCCTCAAGGGCATGCAACATGGTGGTCATCAGGCGAACGCCGGATGCGCCCAAAGGATGTCCCAGCGCAATGGCACCGCCCCTTGGATTTAATTTGGCATCATCAACCTGGAATTCCCGCTGCCAGGCCAAAGGCA
>CAZPNE010000111.1:0-5349 GCA_964588255.1 uncultured Advenella sp.
GATAGCGGCCAATGCCGTACTGGACATGCACCACCGGGTCGCCTTCGCGCAGTTCAGACAGGTCCCGCACCATGGCGTCCACATCGCTGCTGCGTTCTTGCTGCCTGCGGCGGCGCTGGGTGTAGGTGGCCGTGCCGGGGTAAAGATCATTTTCGGTTAACAGGGCAACGTTAAGGTGCTTAACCAGAAAACCGGTATTAATGGGGGCCACCACCAGGCCAAAACCGGACTCGGACTGAATGAATTCGTGAATGGTGTCCATTGTGTCGGGCACCAGTTTGTGTTCCTGCAGCATGTGCAGCAGGGTTTCGCGGCGACCGGCAGAATCGGCACAAAGCAGGATTTTATGCTGCTTATTGAGCACTATTTCCTGCAGTTTGGCAAAGGGGTGTTCGGCACGGCGGGCAACCGCCACATTGGGTGCCGGGGTAATTTCCGTTGAGTCCTGTTTGTTATCCAGGTTAAGGCGGGCAAAATTTTTGAACTGGTTGTAAATCTGGTCTCGCGACAGGAACAGTTGTTCGGGTGGCAGCACTGGCCGTTCACGGTCTGACTTGATGAAGTTGTAGCGACTGCTGGTCTCGCTGTGAAAGCGTGCAATGGTCTCTTCCAGATCACCCATGGTTACCGTTAGGGTGTCTGGTTTCAAATAATTGAAGAGGGTGGCGGTTTCATTAAAGAACAGCGGCAGGTAGTATTCTATCCCCGCAAAGGCAATGCCGTTACCTACGTCTTTATAGGGAAGGCAGCGGGAAGGGTCGCCTTCAAATACCTCACGAAAGCGCGAGCGGAACCGGGTGCGTGCGTCTTCGTCCATGGGAAACTCACGGCCGGGCAACAGCTGTATGTCATTAACCGGGTACAGGCTGCGCTGGGTGTCTATGTCAAAACTGCGGATAGAGTCTATTTCATCATCAAACAGGTCTATCCGGTAGGGCACCACCGAGCCCATGGGGAACAGGTCGATCAGGCTGCCCCGGATACAAAACTCACCGGCGGCAGTTACCTGGGTAACGTGGGTGTAGTTGGCCAGCATCAGTTGATCACGCAGGGCGGCTTCATTCACCCGGTCGCCTTTTTTGAATGAAAAGGTATAGGCGGCTAAAAACGAGGGAGGCGGCAAGCGGTACAGTGCCGTGGTGACAGGCACGGTAAGGATGTCCACTTCTTCAAGCATGAGGGCATGCAGGGTTTTCAGTCGCTCTGAAATAAGATCCTGGTGCGGTGAAAACCCGTCATAGGGCAACGTTTCCCAGTCAGGTAGCTGGCGTGTCTTTACTTCAGGGTTGAAGCGTTTTATTTCTTCGGCCAGCCGTTGCGCCTGTAAGGGATCGGCACAAAGAACCACAATGGTTTTTTTGGCAGCCTGGGCCAGTTCAGCCAATAGTAAGGCGTCTCCCGAGCCGGCCGGGCACGGATGGTTGAATCGTTGGCCGGACTTCAGGCTGGAAAGCAGTTTGGGTATTGAAGGTAAAGACACAGCAGTCAGAAAGTGGGGATTCAAAGCGTTTATTTTAACAGCGATGCTGGATGCTTTTAAGGTGAATGCGGTTCCCTGGCTTTTTAGCCGTTTGCTTCATACCCCGTAAGTTATCTGGCCTGAACAGGGGGTGGCTGCGTTGTCTGGTTTTATCGGATTCTAGGGGGCTGTCATGCAAGTGGTCTTGCGTGTGCAATAATGCTGTTTTTGTGTATTGACGGGTTTTCCTGCATTAACAATTATGGATGAAAAAATAATCGCCCTTATTCCTGCCGGTGGTATTGGTGCGCGTGCCCAGGGGGGCGGGCATTCTGGCCCCAAGCAGTATCGGGCAATTAGTGGCGTGCCCATGCTGGTGCATACGGTGAGGGCATTGTTAAGCCATGGCGATATCAGTCAGGTGCATATTGGGGTGGCGCCCAATGATGCCTATATTACCGATTGTGTGATGCCAGAGTCAGCGCGGGTCCGTATTCATCGCAGTGGTGGAGCCAGCCGGGCCGATACGGTGCTTAATACCTTGCTGGCCAGCAAGGCTGCTGATAACGATTGGGTGCTGGTGCACGATGCGGCCCGTCCGGGTTTGCGTGTCGATTCCCTGGCGGCGCTGATTCAAACCTGCCTGTTGCATGACCGGGGCGGTATTCTGGCAACGCCCGTTCCGGATACGGTTAAAAGGGCGGTGGTGGATAATGGTTTGGATGTGATTGAAAGCACGGTGCCGCGAGACGGCCTGTGGCTGGCACAAACCCCGCAGATGTTCAGGGTTGGTATGTTGCGTGATGCACTCTTGAAGGCCAAAGCGCAGGGTTTTGAGGTTACCGATGAGGCCTCGGCCATGGAGTATTGCGGGTATTCGCCTTTGCTGGTGAAGGGTAGTCCAGAGAACATGAAAGTGACCTGGCCTGGTGATTTTGACATGATGGCGCATTGGCTATAATGCATGACGGGCGGGCGGCTTTATTGAAGGTGTCGCTTGGCCGGAAGGTCCGACTTGGTTTGGTATGGACGGGTCTGGCGAAGTGGTCTGATGCCGGGAAATAGTTTGAATATAAAGTAAAAGATTGAACAGGAAAAGAAATGACAGTACCTTTCAGAGTGGGTCAGGGGTTTGATGTGCATGCCCTGGTTGAGGGCCGGCCCTTGATTTTAGGCGGTGTAACCATACCGCATACGCACGGGCTTAAGGGGCATTCTGATGCCGATGCCCTGTTGCACGCGATTACCGATGCCTTGCTGGGTGCAGCCGGTCTGGGCGATATTGGCCGGCACTTTCCTGATACGGACCCGGCTTATAAGGGGGCAGACAGCCGTGTATTGCTAAGAGCGGCTTATGCAAAAGTAAAGGAAGCCGGTTGGCAGGCGGTAAATGTGGATGCCACGATTCATGCCCAGGCACCTAAAATCATGCCTCATGCGCCTGGCATGGTGAGCAATATTGCCAGTGATCTGGGTTTGCCCGAAGATTGCGTGAATGTGAAAGGCAAAACCAACGAGCACCTGGGGTATTTGGGTAGAAAAGAAGGGATCGCGGCGACGGTGGTGGTTTTGTTGGCAAAGGGGTAATGAGCAGTGCAGTGAAGGCTTGATGGCTGATCGGAATGCGCGGCAAACCTACTCGTTCCCACGCTCTGCGTGGTAACGCCTACGGGTTGATATGCATTCCCACGCGGGAGCGTGGGAACGAACAACTGTCCAACATTTGGGGGGCACTTCACAGCCTCTTTAGGGAGGGGGAGGTCAAAGTGTTTGGCCACCCGTTTCCCGGCTGCAGGGGCAGAGTTCGTCGGTTTGAAGGCCGTCAAGAATGCGCAGGACTTCTTCGGGATTGCGTCCAACGTTCAGGTTGTTCACCGAGACGTGCTGGATGATGTTGTCGGGGTCTACAATAAACGTGGCCCTAAGGGCGACGCCGGCAGATTTGTCACGGATGCCAAGTTGGTCTATCAGGGAACCGGTAGAGTCGGCAAATGAGTAATGTCCCAATTTGTCCAGTTCGGCATTCTCGCGGCGCCAGGCCAGTTTACAAAATTCGTTATCAACCGAGCCACCCATCAGAATCGCTTCACGGCTGGCAAATTCCTGTGCCAGCTTGTTGAACCCGACAATTTCAGTGGGGCAGACGAAGGTGAAGTCTTTGGGGTAAAAATAGATGATTTTCCATTTGCCCGGAAAAGAGCTTTCGGTAATGTCTTCGAAAGCAGAGACACCGTTTTCTTCATGGTTGTTAAAGCCCGGTTTGACACCAATCACTTTAAACGTTTCCAGTTTGTCACCAATGGTTTTCATATTTTTTCCTTTTTCCTTTTTCCTCAAGGTTGCTAGATCCGGATCAGTATAACGCTAACGCTTTCAGATGTCTGCCTGATTGTGTGCCGGCTTGGCTTTGGGAATTTCAATATGACCGGTAAGACCCGTGGGTTTGTTCGGCAAGAGTGCTAGCGAACCGCCAACGTGTTTGAGAAGCCGTTCTACGATCGAAAGTCCAAGGCCTGCGCCACTTACGCCAGTGCGGGCAACTTCACCACGGGAAAAAGGCCGCAGCAGGCGTTCAATGTCCTTGGTTTGGATGCCCGGCCCCTGGTCGCTGACATTAATATGAATAAGCGAACCCGTTTCCCGGGCGGTAACGGTAATATGGACCGTTCCGTCTGTTGATTTGCCATAACGACGGGCATTTTCAATCAGGTTGCTGACGATACGCTTGAGGTTTAATTCGCCGATTTTGGCGTAAAGCCCAGGCATCACGTCAAATTCCAGCGTGCCAGACAGGGATTCGGTATAGTTTTTTTCGCGTTGGCAAAGCATGGTCAGGACTTCGGAAACATCAATGGATGCATCGGGAATGATACTCGCGGGTCGGGCATATTCCATCAGCTGGCCAATACTATGGTCAATTTGGGCCAGGTCCCCGTCAATGGCGGCACGGGCTTCATCATCGACATTGCTTAGTTCAATTTCAAGCCGCATGCGTGCCAGTGGTGTACGCAGGTCATGGGAAATGCCCGCCAGCATCAGTTCCTTGTCGGCCTCGATCTGGCGCAAATCACGTGCCATGCGGTTGAATGCCTGGTTGAGGTCGCGAATTTCAAGCGGGCCTTCGTTGGTAGGCAGAGGCGCCGGGTTTTCACCGCGGGCCACTTGTTGCACGGCTTTGGACAGGCGCGAAAGAGGAATATTGACAAACCGGACGCTAATGGCTGCACCGGTTACCGCCAGGATCAGGGCAATGATGCCCCAGCCCAGCCATTCATTGATAAGGGATACATTGGGATTATCATTTTTTAACAATAACCAGTACAGGTCGTCATTTGCCGTAAAGCTGATCCAGACACCCATCTCGCCGTTTATGTTGGCGGCTACCAAAGTGTTGGGGTCTTTGGTTTCCAGCTTGATATGTTGGGTGAAGGTTTTCCAGAACAAAGTGTTTGGCAGGGGGCGTATGGTGTCATCAAGCTGGCGGGGGAAAAACTGGATATCACTATCGGTAGCCAGGTCGATAACCAGCGCATTACGTTCTGAAGAGGGAACGTAATGCAGGGATTTTTTGGTGATTTTAAGCGCAGTGATAACCCGCTGGGCCAATTGAATGGCGCGGGGTTCTTCCTGCATGCTGAAAAAGACGGCAAGCCAGGTGCCAAGACTGACAATAAGCAGGGCGGCCAACAGTAAAAAAGACCGGCTGAATAAACTCAGCCGGGCCTTGAATAATGTTTTTTGAAATAAACCTTTTAAGTGGTTTTTATCTTCCAGCATTTAGCATATGGGATATCAGTTTCCGCCATCGGGTACGAAAACATAACCCAGCCCCCAAACGGTTTGAATGAAAACCGGCTTGGCAGGATTGGGTTCGATTAACTTGCGAAGAC
>CAZPNE010000112.1:0-5321 GCA_964588255.1 uncultured Advenella sp.
TGTTTTCATGATGTACCTTTTTAACTTTATGGTTGTTTAACAGGATTTACTCTGATCGCAAGCCAGAGCCTTCAGCTTGCATGTTTTTTCGTTCGATCAGTTCGATTTTGTAGCCGTCGGGGTCTTCAATAAAAGCAATAACGGTGCTGCCACCCTTAACAGGGCCCGCCTCACGCGTTACGTTACCACCGGCCGCCTTGACGGCTTCACAGGCCTTGTAGGCATCTGGCACACCAATGGCAATATGGCCATAGGCGGTACCCAGCTCATAGGTGTCAACACCATGGTTATAGGTCAGTTCCAGTTCGGCCTGGTGAGGGTTGGCTTCAAAACCCAGGAAAGCCAGACTGTATTTGTATTCGGGGTTTTCGGAACGACGCAAAAGTTTCATGCCAATCACGTTTGTATAAAATTCGATGGAACGCTCAAGGTTACCGACTCGAAGCATGGTGTGTAGAAATTGCATGATGACTCCTGTTGGAAATGGTTATAAGCGGGCTATTTTAGCAAACCTCTCTTTGCAAAATGATGAGTGGTGTGCATTTAAATGGCGGTTACTGCAAGAAAGAGACAACCGCATTATATAAGTGAATATTTAATGCGGCTTACAATTTTCATCTTCTATTAAAGGATGGGCAGGGAACGCAGGCTTTTTTGTTTAAGTTTGTGTTTGGCCGCTTCGTAATTGGGCATGATGCGCCCAACCTCGTCCCAGAAACGAGCACTGTGGTTCATTTCTTTCAAATGGGCCAGTTCGTGTGCAATGACGTAGTCAATTAGTTCAGGCCAAAGATGAATCAGGCGCCAGTTCAGGCGAATGCTGCCATCTGAACTGCAGGAGCCCCAACGGGTTGTGGCGCTGGATAAGCGAAGGTGCATGGGTTTTGCTCCGCTGCTTTGCTGGAAATGTCGCAGGCGGGTTTCAAACCAGGCCAGGGCACGCCCCTGAAACCACTGGGTGCAGGCTGTTTTAATTGCCTGGGCATTTGCCGTGGATGGCAGGTTGACATAGAGCCGATCGTTATCTTGCGCCAGATTGTAATTGCCCTCATAGCGGCATGAAGCCAGCTGCGGGTTCAGTTGCACAATAATTTGCCTGCCCAGATAGGGCAGCTGCATGCCGTTTTGCCAGTTAGTGGAGGGCGTAGATTGCTGCTGCCATTGCAACAGCTTTCTTTGTATCCAGGGTTGCTTCTCCTGGATGGCCTTGTCGATGATGGCTTGTGACACCCATTTGGGGGCGGTAATTTTCAGCCCTTCGGCGTTAATCGTAAAACCAATGCTTTTACGATTGGAGCGCTGGAGGGTGTAAGTAATGTCATCCATCGGCAGGTGCTGTTTTCATGATGATTGATGCATGGGTGTCTGGATGCTGCCACCTTCAGGAAAGCCTAGGCTTGGTCGTTGTAACGATGCGGGCTAAGTACGCGCATTTCCCCTTCAATCCATGCTTCTACCTTGCGGTTAAGCTGGTCGTGGGTAAGGCCTTCGGACGATATGGGCGGGCCAAACGAGAAGGTAACCAGACCGGGTTTTTTGATGAAGGAGTTGCGTGGCCAAACCTCTCCGGCATTGTGCGCAACAGGAACGACCGATGCTTTGGCATGGACGGCCAGCCGTGAGCCCCCTGATTGATAGCGTCCTTTTTGACCAACAGGAATTCGGGTGCCTTCGGGGAACAGTACAGGGTTATGGCCTTCCCGGACTCGTTTGGCGCCAATCTCCAATACCTGTTGCATCGCACCTTTGCGATCAGAGCGGTTAATGGGAATGTTGCGTAAACTGGCTAGCGCCCAGCCGAAAAAAGGAACGTAATTGAGCTCTTTCTTGTAAACAAAACAGGCAGGATTGGGTGAAAACCATGGAAAGAGCAGGGTTTCATAGGCAGACTGGTGCTTACTTAAAAACACAACTGGTGTGGTGGGAATGTTTTCCCGTCCTTTGAATTCCCATTTGATGCCAAGAATATATTGGGCACCCCACATAAGCAGGTGGGGCCAGCCTACCGTGAAACGGTAGCGCCACTTGAAAGGTAAAGGCAGCATCAGGAAACACCCGAGTGCGAAGAAAATAAGGGTAATGGTTTGAAAAACCAGAAAAAGCAGGGCACGTAAAAATAACATGATTAATTTTCCCGCAGCCATTCGTTGACAATATCAGCAAGGCTGGCACGTATTTGCGTATCAGGTGGTAGATTGGGATCGTTTTTTGTTTTCAGGCCATTGCCGGTTTCCACCAGCCAGGGCTTCATGCCTGCCGCATGGGCAGCTTGCAGGTCACGCAGGGAATCACCAATGGCAGGTACTTGTGCCGGGTCTATTTCGTAGCGGCGAATAATATCGTGAAACATGCCTGGCAAGGGTTTACGGCAGGAGCAGCCTTCATCAGGCGTGTGAGGGCAAATGAAAATGGCATCAACCTGCCCGCCCAGCAAAGTCAGTTCCTGATGCATTTTGGTATGCATGGCGTTTAGATCGTTAATGCTGAACAGGCCCCTGCCAATGCCGGACTGGTTGCTGGCAATCACCACCTTCCAGCCTGCCCGGTATAAACGGGCAATGGCTTCAAGACTGCCTGGCAGGGGAATCCACTCTTCGACCGATTTGACGAAATCGGGGCGGTCTTCATTGATAACGCCATCACGGTCAATAATAACGAGCTTCATTTTGCCAGCCTGGAAATATCAGCCACCAGATTCATGGTGCCATGCAACACGGAAAGCAACGCCAGTCGATTGTTGCGGATGGCCGGATCTTCGGCCATGACCATCACATCGGTAAAGAAGGTATCAACGGCTTCACGTGTGCTGGCAATGCTGCTTAGGCTGGCTTCAAATTCGCCTTTGCCAAAGTGGTCAAGGGCAACCGGCTGGATTTTATCAATGGTGTTGGCCAGGGCTTTTTCTGCCGGCTCAAGCAAAATCTCGCTATTGATGGCAGGTAGTGAGCCGTCTACTTTTTTCAGCAGGTTGGCAATACGTTTGTTGGCGGCAGCCAGGCTGTCGGCTTCGGGCAATTGCGCGAAGGCAGTAACGGCTTTGACCCGGTCGATAATCTCGTGCAGGGGTGGCGCCAAAGCAATCACGGCGTCTACCACCGAGCGATCATAATCGCCGTTGAGCTGATTGCGATAACGTTCGTAAATGAATGCCTGCACTTCGTCCACGGTGTTGGGATTCAGGGTGATATTTTCGAACGTGCCGGCAGCAAATTCAAGCAACACGTTCAGGGAAAGTTTGGTTTGCAGATTCAGGAAGTGACCGGCAGCCAATTGCTCAACTGCGCTGATCAGGCCCAGTGCGGCACGGCGCAAGGCGTAAGGATCACGTTCGCCGGTGGGTACCAGGCCAATGCCCCAAATGCCTACCAGGCTTTCGGTGCGCTCGGCAATAAACAAAATCGCCGAGGTTAATGTTTCTTTGTTAACCGGTTTGTCGTAACGCACGCGATATTGGTCTGCCAGGGCTGAAACGATTTCTTCAGACTCGCCATCGGCCTTGGCATAATAGGCACCAATAATACCTTGCAGTTCGGGGAATTCACCCACCATGTTGGAACCTAAGTCGGCCTTGGCCAGCAGGGCGGCGCGATCGGCCAGGGCAACATTGGCGTCAAGTTGCTGTGCAATGTAAGCAGCGATTTTCCGGACCCGTTCGGAGCGGTCGAGCTGGGTGCCCAGTTTATTGTGGTAAACAATCGTGGCCAGTTGCTCAACACGGGCAGCCAGTGGCATTTTGCGGTCGGTGTTGAAGAAGAACTCGGCATCGGCCAGGCGCGGACGGACAACCCGTTCGTTGCCTTCGATAATTTGTTGTGGATTGTCAATATCCATGTTGCTGACAATCAGGAAATGGTGGGTAAGCTTGCCGGTAGCCGGGTCGAACAGGGGAAAGTATTTCTGGTTCAGGCGCATGGTGAGGATCAGGCACTCTGGTGGCACGGCCAGGAATTTTTCCTCAAACTGGCCGATATATACCGCAGGATACTCCACCAATGAAGTGACTTCGTCCAGCAGGGCGGTTACTTCGGGATCGTTGCCAATCGTGGCACCCAGTGAGGCCGCCTGGTTGGCCAGCAGGGTGCTGATCATGTCGCGGCGCTCTTCATAAGATGCAATGACTTTGCCTTCTTCGCGCAGTTGCTGCTCGTAGGTGTTGGCATTGTGTAACTGAACCGGTGCATTGCTTAAGAAGCGGTGTCCCCGGGTTACATGGCTGGAGGAAATACCCAGTACGCTAACCGGCAGGACCTGGTCACCAAACAGGATTACCAGCCCGTGTACAGGACGTACGAAGCGGACACTGGTTTGTCCGTCGGCCAGCTGATAACGCATGACTTTGGGAATCGGCAGATCGGCAATCGCGTCATCGATGGCGGTTTGCAGGAGAGCGGCCAGTTGTGCACCGGGGGCGGTGCCTTTGGCAATTAAGTACTCTTGCTTGCCATCGGACTCACGGCTCAGGTCGGCGACGTTCAGGTGCGCCAGGCCTTTGGCGGCCAGTTTCTTTTGCAGGGCGGCACTGGCATTGCCGTTTTCATCAAGCCCGATTTTGACGGGCATGAGTTTTTCAGCAAATGCCTGTTCGGGCGCTTGTGCCAATACCTGGCTTAACCGGACACCCAAGCGGCGGGGGGTGGCAAAAGATTCAAGTTTGCACTGCTCACCCAGCAGGTGCTGTTTGTCCAGGGACTGGTAGACGCCCTGGGCAAAGGCTTTGCCCAGTTTTTGCAATGCCTTGGGTGGCAGTTCTTCGGTAAGTAATTCGATCAGTAAAGGATTCGTTGACATTTATGCAATCTCTTGTTTTTTCAGCATCGGGAAGCCAAGCTGTTCACGGGAGTCGTAATAGCACTGGGCAACAGCACGGGACAAGTTGCGGATACGGCCAATATAGCTGGCCCGTTCGGTGACGCTAATGGCACCTCGGGCATCGAGCATATTGAAGGTATGTGCAGCTTTCAGAACAACCTCGTAGGCCGGCAGGGCCAGTGGAATCTCGACCAGTTTTTTGGCTTCAGCTTCATAGTCGTTGAAATGGGCAAACAGCATTTCAGTTGACGCATATTCAAAATTGTAGGTGGATTGTTCAACTTCATTCTGGTGAAACACGTCGCGATAGTAAACGGCGTCGCCATTGGGTCGCTGGGTCCAGACAAGATCATAGACACTTTCCACGTTTTGCAGATACATGGCCAAACGCTCAAGGCCATAGGTGATTTCACCGGTAGTGGCCGGGCAGTCAAGCCCGCCAACTTGCTGGAAATAAGTGAACTGGGTGACTTCCATGCCATTGAGCCAGACTTCCCAGCCCAGGCCCCAGG
>CAZPNE010000113.1:0-5302 GCA_964588255.1 uncultured Advenella sp.
TTGACATCCTCCCCTCCCTCTCGCAGACGCTCGGCCCCAAGGGGCCAAGGAAGGGGATTCCTACCGTGTTTAGCCCACAGGGGCTAACTCACTTCGGTGGGTTCCTGCTGCTGGCGACCTGACTGCATCGCTCACTTGACAGGCGTATCGGGCGTGTCCCGCCCTTAAAACATTAATCGCACCGACCCTATCGGCATGATCTTCAAAACCGCACTCAACGCAATGAAAATGGGCTTGGGTCTGGCGATTGTCTTTCGATATATGGCCACAAACCGGGCAAGTCTGGCTGGTATGATGCGGTGGTACCGCAATGAGCCAACCACCATTCCATGCGGTTTTATATTCAAGCTGTCGCCTGAATTCGCCCCAACCTTGATCCAGGATGGAACGGTTCAGGCCCGACTTGGCCTTTACGTTGTTACCGGGCTGCTCACTGGTGCCGGACGCTGATCTGGACATATTCCGTATCTGCAAATCTTCAATCACGATCATGGCGTGGTTTTGGCTGAGGTGGCTTGAAGCCTTATGCAGAAAGTCCTTTCGGGCGTTGGCAATACCGGTATGTAGCGTCTGGATTTTGGCCCTGGCCTTTTTCCAGTTGCTGCTGAATTTCACTTTACGGCTCATTGCCCGTTGATAGCGGGCAAGCCGTCCCTGATGCTGCTTGAAACGGTTGAGCGGTGCAATATAACTGCCATCGCTCAAGGTGGCAAAACGGGCAATACCCATATCTATGCCAATGGCACTGGTGGCGGTAGGCGGGGGCTGAACCACTTCCCGCTCGGTCTGGATGCTGACAAACCACTTGCCTGCTGACTGGCTGACGGTGACATTTTTGACCTTGCCCAGAACGTTCTGGCTGTTGCGATAGCGTATCCAGCCCAACTTGGGCAAAAATACCCGGCTATTGCCTTGCTCCAACTGAATACCTTGCGGATAACGGAAACTGTCAGCATGGCCTTTTTTCTTGAAACGGGGAAATTCGGCCCGTTTTTCAAAGAAGTTTTTGTAGGCCCGTTCCAGATCCTTCAATGCCTGTTGCAAAGCCTGGCTGGGGGGGTTATTCAACCAGTCGGTTTCCGGTTGTTTTTTCCATGCAGTCAGTACCTTGCACAGCTCGGCATAACCCAGTTTCTTTTCACCCGCTTTATACCGTTCCTGCTGCAAGTGCAATGCCTGGTTATACACATACCGACAGGAACCGGCAAAGCTACGCATGGCGCGCTGCTGTTGACCATTGGGCATCAGTTCGAATCGGTAGGCTTGGAGACGTTGCATGAGTTTAGTATAGTTGAAACAGAAAAGAGTGCAAGAAAATGGTGTCCTTCGGACCCCGTGCTATCCATCCCCACCATGAATGGTGGGGCTTTCCGCACTTAGTGGTAATCCACTGAAACAATTAGACTGAACTTCAATTGAACTATTACGTAAACGGCAAGACTAAACATCATGAGTCCTGGCAATATCTGCGCAATGCAGGCTTGGACTTGACATCCGTTTCTACCTCTCATCTTTCCCCCTCCCTTTGAGACGGATGATTCAGGCACTTCATGATATGAAGTGCTTTTTTTTTGCGCTTTATTTATCCTGACTTTCCTCAAGATTAACCAGCACTTCAACCCTGCGGTTAGGGGCCAGACAACGGATAAACTCCTTGCGATTGCCGGTATCCTCGCACTGAGCCAGCGGCTGCAACTCACCTTGTCCTTGTACGGTGATCAGGGAAGAAGGCACACCTTTGGACATTAAATACCCGGCCACGCTGCTTGCCCGTCTTTCTGACAAGGTCTGGTTATAGGATTCAGGGCCCAGACGGTCAGTATGACCGACAATAACCACCGATTTGACACTAGGTTGGTTGCGAATTTCCTGGCTTAATGCTTCCAGGCGCAATTTACCACGTTGCTGCAAGTCATTGATGCCCGCACCATTAAATGCAAACAAACCATCAGCCTCAAGGGTAACTTTTCTGGCTTGCTCAGCTACTTTTTCAAGGGGTTCTGTTGTGCAGACATCATCGGGACCTACCGGTTTCCAATAAAAACTACGGGCCAGCATATCCTTGTCAAACAAGATTTTATATTGGCAGGAAGATACGTTGTCGGTGCCTTTGCCTTGGGTATTCAGGTAAAACAGGTAATCCCATTCACGCGGTGCAAAACCTTCTGAAAAATGAGGGCGGCCCAGCAAATAGTACAGCTGGTCCTTAGTAACGCCCGAGTGCACCAGATTAAGATTTTCAGGATTGGGTGCTATTCCCCGTGCATTATCATAGGTAATATTGCGAATATCTGGAAAAACCGGCATATCGGTTGTACCGTCGGGCGTGACATTACTTAGTGAACCACAGGCTGCCAGGGAGGCACCTGCCAGAGCTGTCACAATTACTTTGGGGAAATTCATCTTACTCCAACCAATTTTGTCCAAAACAAATTCAGACCAAGAATTCGTATCTATTTATAAAAATCTCTTGCCATGAACGACCAAACTCATACCGGGTGTTATTAAATCAAACGCAGGCAGGCCAGCCAAGGCAAAAAGCCAATGACTCGATTAAATTGCCTGTATTTTAATCATTAATCGTAAATTTTTGTTTCAAACAAACAACATGGATCTTATTAAATAACATTTAAATAATAAATAAAAATATTAAGTCACTTAATAACTATATGTTGTTGACGCTATTTTCTTCAAGGCAGCGTAATCTTAAACAAAAGCACCAGCCCTGGATGGCTCTCACCCTCGCCAAAAAAACATCCGGCTATAAAGCCGGATGTGAATAGCAAAGCATGACTGCGCAAAACTCAAAGCAGGCTTCTAATATCCTTTTCCATATCTTCCGTGGATGTGCCAGGTTTGAAAAGAATGCGGGACTCACCATTTTTATCAAGCACGTAGAAACTGGAGCTGTGCTCCATTGAATAAGAGCCGTTGGTATGAGCCACTTTCTTGTAATAGGCCTTAAATGACTTGGCCAATTGGGCAATTTGTTCTGGCGTGCCAGTAATGGCATTAAAACGCTCATCGAACGCGGCAACATAAGCCTTGAGCATTTCAGGATCATCGCGCTCGGGGTCTATGCTTACCATTACCACCTGCACCTGTTCCGCTTCTTCAGGGGTGAACTTAGTCATTAACTGCGACAATTCTGCCATGGCCGTGGGACATACATCGGGACATTGGGTAAATCCAAAGAAAACCACAACCACCTTGTCCTTGTAATCCTCGAAAGAAACCGGCTTGCCATCCTGGTTAATACCCTTCACATTTTTACCAAAGCCGGTACCGGTAATATCCGAACCGAGAAAGGCTATTGACTGGACAGATGCGGCTTCAAGAACTTCCTGCTTGCAGGCGGACAGGCCGAATGCCATGGAAAACACCAGTCCCAGACTGATTACCAGCTTCCTGGCTTTATATGATTTTTTCATTACTAAACACCTACAATTGCATCAGGATCATGATCCAGTGATCTACCAGCAAGGCACCAAACAGCAGCGCAAGGTAGAGAATCGAAAACCGGAACGTTTTTCGGGCCAGTTCATCACTGTAAGCCTTATACAGACTTAAAGCATGCTTGATAAACCAGCCCCCCAAAAACAGTGCCGCTGCCAGATAAAACAGGCCGCTCATGCGGATAATAAAGGGCATAAGCGTAACTACCGCTAGCATGAAGGTATATAACAGAATATGCAAGCGGGTAAACGCATTGCCGTGCGTTACCGGCAACATGGGCAAACCGGACTTTTGGTAGTCATGGCTGCGATACAGGGCCAGCGCCCAGAAATGCGGGGGTGTCCAGGCAAAAATAATAAGCACTAGCAACCACGCTTCTGCCGGCACCGAGTCGGCGACAGCCGCCCAGCCCAACGCTGGCGGCATGGCACCCGACAAACCGCCAATAACGATATTCTGGGGGGTAAGCGGTTTTAATACAATAGTATAGATCAAGGCATAGCCAATAAAGGTCGCAAAAGTCAACCACATGGTCAGGGGGTTGACGAACCAATACAGCACCAGCATACCCAGCCCACCCACGATACCCGACATGAGTATCACCTGCAGCGAGGTGATGGTACCCTGTGCCGTTGCCCGGCGACGGGTTCTTAACATGCGGGCATCAATTTCCTGCTCGATCAGGCAATTAATGGCAAAAGCGGCCGCGGCCAGCAGCCAGATCCCTAGGGTCCCCGCCACCACCACACTGGCAGGCGGCAGCCCGTTTGATGCCAAAAACATGCCAATCACGGCACAAAACACAGCCAACTGGGTGACCCGAGGCTTGGTTAGCACCCAATACTGTTGAAAAAAATTGGTTTGTGGTATCAAGGCTATCGTCATGGCAATACCTTATAATCAGTTCCTGCACGATGCAATCGCACAAGTATCGTTACCGCCGCAATCACCAACCCTGCGGCGCCACCATTATGCAAAACGGCAATGAGTAATGGCCATTGAAAAAATATCGTGGTCAGTCCGGTTAAAACCTGAATCAATAATAGCAAAATCAACCATTGTGCGGGAGCGCGTAAACCCTGCTCTTTACGCAGATAAAAGGCAATAACGAACAGATACACGAAAACAAAAACCGCAAAATTCCGGTGTACCCAGTGAATGGCCGTCAGGGCCTGCTGTGAAATAATCTCCCCACTGGATAACTCACCCAAACCACGAAAAACGGAATAGCCCCCGGCAAAATCCATATCAGGCACCCACTGTCCATGACAGGTGGGAAAATCCATGCATGCCAGCGCGGCATAATTGGTACTGACCCAGCCTCCCAGTGCAATTTGCACGAATAATATGATCAGCCCAAGCAACATCCAGGGCTGGGCAAATACCATACTGACGGGAATGGGAGCATGCGCTTTTTCACGAGCGGCAAGCCAGCTCATGAGCGCCAACAGCAACATGCCCCCCAACAAATGGGCAGTCACAATCACTGGCATCAATTTATGGGTCACTGTCCAGGCACCGAAAGCACCCTGCAGGCAAACGGCAATCAGGCAAAAGGTGGCCAGCCCTGCCGGGCGACCAATTTGCCTTCGGTAACGCCATGCCATGTACACAATGGCAATGATCAGCATGCCCAGCACGCTGCCCCAATACCGATGAATCATTTCAATCCATGCTTTTGACATAGAAACCGGCCCGTATGGCTGCTGTACCAATGCATCGGCAATCTGTCCCGATGCGCCAAACGGCGTGAACCGGCCATAGCAGCCAGGCCAATCGGGGCACCCCAAACCTGAATCGGTAAGACGCACGAAAGCGCCAAACATAATCAGATCCAGGGTAAAAA
>CAZPNE010000114.1:0-5196 GCA_964588255.1 uncultured Advenella sp.
ATACCGGAGATTTCAGCACCAATATGCGCAGTCAGTGGTTTGATGGTAATAATGCCGTTGGTATCATTTAATGTATTTTTTTCCGCTTCAATAATCTCAGACATTTTAATTCCTTTAAATATTCAATAATAATTATTTTTTAGATACGAAATTATGGGTTTCGTTAATTAATGGTTTTGCTTCAAGGTTTGCGTATTTGTTTTGGGTTTCAACGATTTCATTGAATCGATTGTCAATATAGGGCTTGACATCAATTTTTTTCTTTAAGGCCCCGGTTTGATAAAGACCATCAGCAATCTCCTGAATGATTTCGGTTAAACGATTGTCGATCGGGTAATAGGATCCCAGGCCTGATTTTTCATACAAATATTTCCCCTGCTCTGGCGTCAGGCCCTGTTGTTTGACGTAAGTAGCCTGAATCCATTCATCAATATGATCTTGTTGCCAGTTATTGACTTGGACGACCCTGCGGATCAGATCTGCCAGGGCGGCCTGTTTGTCGGGATCATTCAAGGATGATTTGCGGGCAACCAATAAATTAATACCCCAGTTATGGCCGGTGCCATCACCAATTACGGGTGGGTTGCCAAGACGGAACAGTTGCTGTCCCAATACAATGGCTGCATCGACAGAACCCGAGGCGAAGGTTGGTGCAACTTCTGTGCCAGCCAGTTGAATACCGTTCACATCCTTGTTCAGTGACAGCCCTGCACTGTGTAGAATCCCGCTAAGTATCATATGACGCCCCGTGCCCGGTGGGTAAGCGATGGATTTACCCGCCAGCTCTTCAACGGATTTAATGCCGCTATTGGGTTGTACGGCAAGGAAAATATTGCCGGGGCTACCGGGGTTGGCCAGGGCGGCAATCGCCACCAGATCATTGACGCCTGCTGAAATGGCAATGGGTAAAGGCGCCTCACCAATAAAACCAACATCTACGGCACCTGAAACCAGGGCTTCAATGACGGCAGGTCCGCCATTGAAGTTGGAAAAATTGACTTGATAGGGCGCATCTTTTCCGTGCCCTGATAGTTTCCAGGGAATCGAAAACTGATCACTTTGTTCTGCAATGACCAGTTTGACGCCTTTAGGAACTGCTGTTGCCAACTCCCGTGCCCATTGCTGTTCTTGTGCATGGGATGATGCAAAGGCAAGGTTGGTAAAAGCAAATATTGCTGCTATCAATGATTTTTTAAACATGTTCTACTCCAAGTTCGTTAAGCAGTTTTGTGCGCAGGGTGGCGAAGTGTTGGTTGCTTCGTTCACGTGTGCCGGCTATATTGATCTTTTCATTAAAGGAAATCTTCCCGGAGGTCAGAACCAGTATGCGGTCGGCCAGAAAGATGGCCTCATCAACATCATGGGTCACCAGTAATACAGCGGGGTTATGTTGTTGATGAAGCTCACGCAGTAGCGCATGCATGCGTATCCGGGTTAATGCGTCCAGGGCACCGAAAGGTTCATCCAGCAATAAAAGCTGTGGGTCCCGGACCAGTGCCCGCGCCAGGGCGGCACGTTGGGCTTCGCCACCCGATAAGGTCCGTGGCCATGCTAGTGTATGTTTTGCCAGTCCCACTTCGGCCAGGGCATTTTTACCCAGTTGCCGGGTGTGTTCGTTTTGAGGCAAGCCAATGGTGATGTTGCGCAGGATGTTCTGCCATGGCAGCAGACGTGGTTCCTGAAAGACAATGGCGCGACGCTCGGGAACCTGTATATAACCGCTGACATCAGCATCCAAAGCACCCAGAACCCGTAATAAAGTGCTTTTTCCCGAGCCGCTGCGACCTAATAAGGCCACAAACTCGCCCGCTTGGATTTCCAGATCCAGGTGATTCAGGATAGTCCGCTTGTCAAAAGCTTTGGTAAGGTCGCGGACATTGACAACGTTTGGTACAAATAAAGGATTAGTTGCCATCGAATACTCTACGCCAGGTTAACAGGCGTGCCTCCAGAAAACGTACAAAAGACAGGGACAGCAAGCCTAATGATGCATAAACCGCCAGCAGCACAAAAATAATATCAATACGGAAATATTCACGTGCATCAGACATCATTCGACCCAGTCCAACGGGTGCATTGATGGTCTCGGCAAAGATCAAAGCCAGCCAGGCGCTTGTCAGGGCCAATCGTAAGCCAATCAGGAAACCGGGTAGCGCGCCGGGAAGAATGACGGTGGTAATCAGCTCCCGTTTCTTGACGCCAAAGGTATAGGCCGCCTCAATTAACGATGCATCAACGTTTCTAATCGCACTGTATGTATTGATGTAAATGGCAACCAGCACACCCAGTGAGATAAGAATGACTTTGGGTTCTTCGCCAATACCAAACCAGGCAATGAGGACAGGTAACAGGGCAAAATTGGGCACCGCCCTCAGGATTTCCATATTGGAGTCCACCATATTTTCACCAAGTCGTGACAGACCGGCAATAATCGCACCCGTTAACCCGATAGTCAGACCAAGCGCAAGGCCTTTTAAAACTCGCTGAAGCGAAGCCAGCAGATGGTTTTGCAGCTCCCCGCTTTGGATCAGGTCGAAGGCGGTGAGAACAACAGTGGTAGGAGATGGTGTTGTTCTTGGGTCAAATACATTCAGGTAGGAGAGTAATTGCCAAAGACATAACAGCAGCACAGGTCCCAGTAAGCGCTGTATTGAGCGAGGCAGACCGGTAACGGACTGGTTTACTTTCCTGCCATGGGTTGGGTTGACCAGTTTTACAAGGTCATTATCGGGGGCGATAATGGACTCGGTCTTATTTTTACCGATTTGCGCATGAGTAAAACTGGCGGACAACTGTGAAGCATTCATGATCACTCCTTCCTGTTAGTAACGGGGTTTGGTTTATAGGCCAAGAAAAGCATCGCCTGCCAAGGGAGTGGATCGCTCTCCAGTTGTGCCAACCGGAATCTCACCTTCAAGCGTAATACGATGCAATACACGCTCAAAATCATGATGCTCATAATCGCGGGGTGCCAGATGCAATACAAGGCGGTTATCCCAGAAGGCGATAGAGCCAGGTTGCCATTTGAAGCGGTCGGTGTATTTGGGATGGCTTATATGCTCGTATAGAAGATCCAGGATATGACGGCTTTCACGGGGGCTCAGGCCAATGATCTGTTTAGTAAAAGTGGGATTGACATAAATAACCCGTTCGCCTGTTTCCGGGTGCAGTCGGACAACCGGGTGAATACTGGCCAATGGTTTGTTGCGGACCCAGTCACCAATTTTTTCAGAGCTGTGGGCTGCATTGACGTTTACCCCAAAGCGATGTTCTGCCTGCAATTTGTCAATGAGTGACTGCAAGGGTTTGGATAAGTCTTTATAGGCTGCGGCAACATTGGTAAATTGTGTGTCACCACTAAATGCGGGTACTTTTTCTGCCCTTAAAATAGAGTATGCCGGCGGGTTGATCAACGGGGTGACTTCCGCATGCCAGCCGGGCCCGTTAATGCCATCATATTTGCGATAATTTGTACCATATCGTTTGTCATAGGCAGCCGGTGATACGGTGTGAATTTCAGGAAAACCTTGTGGCGCCACATCCCCTTCATACGGATGTCCTGGGGTTACCTTGCCAAATTGCCTGCCAAAACGGATTTGTTCCGCGTGACCAAGGTGCTGGTCCCTGAAGTAAACAACGCCCCATTGATTGAGTGCGCTTTTAATCGTGTCTATTTCTGGGGCAGAAAGCGGTTTTTTCAAATCAAGGCCTCTGATTTCAGCTCCGGTATAACCCGATTGAGGCAGGATTTCAATATGATCTGCAAGAGGTAATATTGCTTTTTTGTTAACAGCGGCAAGGCTCATTTCATCGTTTCCTTATGTAGCAGTAGTACTTTTTAATGAATGGTATTTGATGAACTTGAGTGTTTGTTCAAGTTCATGCTTAAAAAGTCTACATGCAAAGATTTATATTTGAAACGTTATTTATTCGATAAAGATATTATTTTTATTGATTAATACTTTAATTTATAAGTATGTTTTTAGTCGTTTTAATGAGTTCAGGTAATTGGCTTAAGGTTTTTCCGGCTGATACGGGTTTTTAATGTGAGCATGAGGAAAAATCGAAAAAGCCGGCATTTATTCTCTAAAAGCATAAGCTAATACACAAATATCTAAATGATTTTCTTGTATTTTGCCTGCCGGTAAACCTTATTTATAGTTGTAACCATATCTTCATAAATATGGGTTTTTATCATGGCCGCTTCTTTACAAACCATTCACGAACCGGGCGGCTTTTCAGCTGAGCAAGCATTTACCGTCAATGCATTGCCTGCCCTTGGGGCCGAAATTTTTAATATTGATCTTGGCCGGGAAATGAGTGCAAATAATCTTGCACAGATCAAACAGGCTTTTCTGGAACATCATGTATTGGTTTTTCGTGACCAGGACATCACGCCAGAACAGCATGTTGCATTCAGCCGTTTTTTTGGCCCCCTGCAAATTCATGTTCTTAAGCAATTCCAGCTGGCAAATCACCCTGAAATCCTGATTATTTCAAATATAAAAGAAAATGAAAGGCCTATCGGGCTGGGTGATGCCGGTGCGTTCTGGCATTCTGACTTGTCATACAAGGAAATTCCCAGCCTGGGATCATTGCTGTATGCACGTCAATTGCCGGCTGAAGGGGGCGATACGCATTTTGCGGATATGCATCTGGCCTGGCAGACCTTGCCGCTGCATTTGAAAAAAGCCATTGAAGGCAAACAGGCTGAGCATGCGTATATCAAGAAATATGCCGAATTGCAGGCCCGCTCGCCATGGCGCCCCAATCTTACGCAAGCACAGCTTGAAGAAGTCAAACCGGTCGTGCATCCGGTAGTAAGCCGTCATCCCGAGACGGGTTTGAATACGCTTTTTGTGAATGAAAATTTCACCTCCCGCATTATTGGCCTGCCACAGGATGAAAGTGATGACTTGCTGGCGCAGCTGTTTGCGCATAGCGTCAAACCCGAGAATGTTTATATCCATCAATGGCAGGATAATGATCTGGTGTTCTGGGATAACCGTTCCGTGATTCACCTGGCGGCAGGTACGCCTGACCATTTGCCACGAAAACTGTACCGCACCACGGTTGAAGGTACCAGGCCCTTAGCAGCCTGAATAAAGAAATAATAATTCAATATTAAAATTTAAGGATGAGAATATGTTTTTGAAAAATTCAAAAAAACGGTTGTTGGCTTCAATCCTGACGCTG
>CAZPNE010000115.1:0-5196 GCA_964588255.1 uncultured Advenella sp.
GATTTTTGGCGTAGCGGGACATGGCAAAACAGAAAACAAAATAAATAAGTGAAATGAATAAATAAGCCTCGACGCTGAAACCACGCCAGAGCGGATCGGCCAGTGCGGCTTTGGCCGACAGCGTAAGATCATAAATACCAATAACCACCACTAGCGAGGTATCCTTGAACAGGGCAATAAAAATGCTCACCATGGGTGGAATCACGATTTTCAGGGCCTGAGGCAAAACAATTTTATACATTTGCTGCCAGTAGGTCAGGCCCAGCGACTCGGCGCCTTCCAACTGCCCCTTGGGGATAGCCTGAAGACCACCCCGCACGGTTTCGGCCACATAGGCGGCGGTGAACATGATAATGGCAATTTGTGCACGCAGCAGCTTATCAAAAGTGACCCCTTCAGGCAGGAACAGGGGCAGCATGACCGAAGACATGAACAACAGACTGATCAGGGGCACCCCCCGAATGATTTCAATGTAGACCACGCACAAAGCCTTGATGGCAGGCATATTGGAGCGTCGTCCCAGGGCAAGCAGAACACCAAAAGGAAACGCCAGGCCAATGCCAAAAGTAGCCAGAATAAGCGTCAGCGGCAAGCCGCCCCAACGGCTGTTCTCGATAGGGCTTAAACCCAATACCCCACCCCACATCAGAATGGCTACCGACCCCAGGCCCACCAACCAGATCAATAGCAGCCATTTATTCCAGAAAGTCCGGATGGCACTGCAGACAATAACCGCCACCAGAATAACCACCGCCAGCAAGGGACGCCACTGCTCGGCATAAGGATAGGTACCAAACAGGATAAGCCGGTATTTTTCCTTGATAAAAGCCCAGCAGGCACCTTCTGTCCCCCGGCATTCGGCACCACTTCCCGCGGTGAAGTTTGCCTTGAGCCAAACCCACTCAAGGAATAAAGGCGCGGTCATTAACAGAAACCAGAGAATCAGGGCAGTAATCAGGATGCTCAGGGGAGAAGAAAAGAGATTGTGGCGCACCCAGGCAAAAACACCGCTTTCTTTTTTGGGTGGGGGACGCCCGCCTGGCTGGACGGGATCAATGGACAAGGCAGGTTGACTCATCTTAACGCTCCACCAGGGCAATATGCCGGTTATACCAGTTCATAAATACCGAAATGGAAAGACTGACCGTGAGGTAGGCGGCCATGATAATTAAAACACCTTCAATGGCCTGCCCGGTCTGGTTCAGGGTGGTGTTAACCACTGAAACGATATCGGGATAGCCAATGGCAACCGCCAGCGAACTGTTTTTAGTCAGGTTCAGATAAGTGCTGGTCATGGGTGGAATCATGACGCGCAAAGCCTGTGGCAAGATAACCAATCGCAATACTTTGCCTTTGCCCAACCCAATGGAACCTGCTGCCTCCCACTGCCCACTGCCGATACTCTGAATCCCCGAGCGGACGATTTCCGCGACAAATGCGGAAGTATAAATAACCAGGCCAGCCAGCAAGGCTGAGAGTTCAGGAGAAATGGACAGGCCACCGGTAAAATTGAACCCCTTGAGGGCGGGATATTCAAGCGCCAGCGAGGCGCCACTCATAAAATAAGACACAAGCGGAAAAACCAGCAACATAAGCAGACCGGAACGAAAGACCGGAAACGTTTGGCCGGTTTTTTCCTGCCGTTTACGTGACCAATAATATAATGCAAACGTACCTAAGGCGGCCAGCAACACGCCATACAGCATCCCGCTTAAGGAATCCCCCTGAAGCGCAGGAAATTTAAGCCCCCTGTTGGACAGAAAAACACCGTCCACCGGATTAAGGGCCTGCCTGGGACCGGGCAGGTTTTCGGTAATTAGGGCATACCAGAAAAACAGCTGGATCAGCAACGGCACATTCCGGATGACTTCAATATAAACAGTCGCCAGCCTGCCTACCAGCCAGTTCGTTGACAACCTTGCCACACCAATGATGGCGCCCAGAAAGGTTGACAGGACGATACCCATGGCGGAAACCTGCAGGGTATTGACGATCCCTACCAGGATGGCGCGTTTATAAGTATCGGCCGGTGAGTAGGCGATGGATGACTCACCAATCGCAAACCCGGCTTCACGATCCAGGAAATCAAACCCCGTTGTAATGTTGCGAATGGAAAGATTATGCATGGTGTTGGAAACAAGAAACCAGGCAACATAGGCAACAATTCCCAATACCGCGATTTGGTAAACGATAGAGCGGAATGCCGGATCATTCCAGGAAAGATGTGTTTTATTTGTTTTTTTGGCAGCCATAAGCATTTACTGTACAAAGCAATGAATGTTTGTAACCCAAACAACGCCTGTTTGTATAGTTTTATAATCTTATAGCCTTTAATACAGAATGCCGCCATTGGTATAAAATGCAGGCATTATGTGCATTTATATGCCCGCCCCTAACCTGAGCAAACATGATTGAATTCAAGCACGTCTTCAAGTCCTATGGCCAGAGTGCCAATATTCTGGCTGATATCAATTTCAATATTTCACGCGGTGAATTTGTTTTTGTGTCCGGCCCGTCCGGGGCAGGCAAATCCACCCTGCTCAAGTTGATTGGCGGGCTTGAGCACCCTACCCGCGGATCCATCATGGTTAACGGACAGAGCCTGGACAGCATGCCGGCACGGGCACGGCCCTATCTGCGCCGCGCGGTTGGCATCATTTTGCAGGATACGCATCTGCTGTATGACCGTAATGCCTTCGAAAATGTCATGCTCCCCCTGGCCGTCATGAACCTGGACCACAAAAAGGCAACCTCACGGGCACGCGCCGCGATCGCCAAGGTAGGGCTTTCAGGCAAAGAAAAACTCAACCCGATCGCCTTATCAGGCGGTGAGCAGCAACGCCTGGCAATTGCCCGCGCCATTGTTAACCGTCCTGCCATCCTGATTGCCGATGAACCCACCGCCAACCTTGACCAGGACAATGCCAGCCGTATTCTTGAAGTATTCCGGGATTTCAACCGGGTAGGCGTGACCACCCTGATTGCCTCCCATGACGTACCCCTGCTGCAACGCCACGCCAACCGGACCCTGCTACTGGAGCCCGGCCGTTTCAAAGACCTGGGAAAACACTGAATGAGCACCTGGCTTAGACATCATCTTTACGCAATTCGCATTGCCGCACGCCGCCTGCTGGGCACGCCCTTTTCATCCCTGACCAATATCGTGGTCATCGCCTTGGTGTTAACCTTGCCCCTGCTGGCAAGTACCATTCTGGTTTCCATGGAACCGCTTACACGCAACATATCCGTGAATCCGGCCATTTCCCTGTTCATGAAAGACGCAACCACGATTGAACAAACCCGCGAAGTGGCCAGCCAGCTGCAAAACGATCACAGCCAATCCATTCTTTCTTTGGAGGTGGTCGACAAGTCTGTTGCCCTGCGGTCGCTAAAAGCCTCTGAGTCCTGGTCTGACGCCCTTAAGGTCCTGCCACAAAACCCCTTGCCCCATTCCATTATCATCACCCTGTCTGATGAAGCCAGCCCAACCGAAAAGGCCGAACAACTGGCACAACTATGGAGCGCCCTTCCCGAAGTGGACGTGCTGCAGTTTGACAGCGCCTGGGTCCAGAAACTGGAAGCCATCCTGTCTTTTATCCGGATTGTGTTGGGTCTGCTGGCAGCCGGAGTTGCCCTTATCGTGATTACCACCATTTTCAATACCGTCCGCATGCAGGCACTGGTCCAGCGTGACGAAATTGCGGTTGCCCGCCTGGTTGGTGCTACTGAATCCTTTGTACGGCGTCCCTTCCTGTATTTTGGTGCCATCACGGGCCTGACGGCTGGTTTACTGGCCGTACTGCTTACCACTATTACCCTGGGGTTTTTAAATCAGGCGATTACCCTGCTTTCCAACAGCTACGGCATACCGTTCAGCTTTACCCTGCCCCCTGTTTCATGGCTGATCCTGACCATTGCACTGGTTATGCTCATTGCCGCCACGGCGGCCCGCTGGTCGGTCACCCGTCACTCTCATTTCTAAACACATGCAATTTGCCGATCTTATCGTTGCCTGGCAGAAAACCCATGGCAGACACCATCTGCCATGGCAGAACACACAGAATGCCTATAAAGTATGGTTATCTGAAATCATGCTGCAACAAACCCAGGTAGTCACGGTGATTCCGTACTATGAGCGTTTTTTGGCCACTTTCCCCACTATCAACAGCCTGGCTGGGGCCTCCCAGGATGAGGTACTGGCGCTGTGGGCTGGCCTGGGCTACTATGCACGCGCCCGGAATTTGCATAAATGCGCCCAAACCGTGGTAACACAATGGCAAGGCGAATTTCCCCTGCAAGCGCAAGATATCATGAGCCTGCCCGGCATTGGCAAATCCACCGCCCATGCCATTGCCGCTTTTTGCTTTGGCGCAAAAACACCCATCATGGATGGCAATGTCAAAAGAATTTTTACCCGTTACTACGGGATTGAAGGACAGACCAACAAACGGGAAATAGAAAACCGGCTGTGGGAACAAGCCCATGAAAATATTGAACGGGCAGACAAAAACCTGGACATGTCCGCCTATACCCAGGGACAAATGGATCTGGGCGCTACCGTGTGCACCCGCAGCAAACCCAAATGCGAGGCATGCCCGCTACAGGCATCCTGTTATGCCCGTCATGAAAACAGGCAGGCAGAACTGCCCACACCCAAAATAAAGAAAACCATTCCGGTACGCTCGGTAAACATGCTGGTATTGCAGCACCAGGACCGCGTCCTTATTCAGCAACGACCCGAACAAGGTATCTGGGGAGGCCTGTGGTCATTGCCCGAATTTCATGATGAACAAACGCTGCAAAGCCTTCAAAACGACTGGCAACAGGCCCGGCAAACCGCCCTTAAACTGGCTGCTTTCGAACATGTATTTACCCATTTCAGGCTACACATACAGCCATACTGGCTTAAATGCAGCCACCTTCCACTAAGGGAAGAAAATAGCAATGGCGGCAAACACCAGTGGCTGCCCCTGGACCAGCTTGAAACCACGGCCCTGCCCGCCCCCATCCTGAAACTGCTACAGGGCGTGCATCAGTTTTCAGGTACCGGGGATTTACTGGGCTCGTAGTTTGAAATACTCATCAGCAAGCCGCAGGCAAAGCCCAGGGTAACCAGGGCGGTTCCGCCATAACTCATGAATGGCAGAGGCACCCCGACAATCGGCAAAATACCCATGACCATGCCCATATTCACAA
>CAZPNE010000116.1:0-5133 GCA_964588255.1 uncultured Advenella sp.
CATTGGCTGCGCAAGGGTCGGGAAGAGCATGACATGGAAACTGCCCAGGCGACAGAGACCCCGCCCCAGCCCGCTTCTGTGGCGGCTGCCAAAGCACGAGGCTTGCTGCCGCTCATGACGGTTTTGGGTATGGTGTCGGTATTAACGGTGGCCAACTGGGGTATCTGGACCCATGAAGCCATTTTGCGAACCGGCCAGCGTGTGGTGCTGGCGCTGGCTCCGGTTGATCCGCGCTCGCTGATGCAAGGTGATTATATGTCGTTGAATTTTGAACTGGTGAATCATTTGCGCACGGCAGCACAGGCGACACAATCCGCCAATAAAGATAAAGATGCAAACAGGCAAAAACCACGGCAAGGTTTCGCTATTTTGTCGATTGATGACAAAGGGGTGGCATCGCTGGCCGGTGTCTCCCAAACTTATCCCAGCATGATTCTGGCTGATGGCAAAACCGTCATCATGCGTTATAAAACAGGTCCTTTCGGAACCGTATCTCTGGCCTCACATGAGTATTTCTTCCCAGAGGGGCAGGGATCGCATTTTGCACAGGCCAAATATGGCGAGTTCCGGGTTCGCAAAGATGGCAAGGCCCTGCTTAGTGGTTTGCTGGATGAAAATCTGAATCGTTTGTAGGTGAGGTTTCTTCAGTTTGAGTAGTTAGCGTAACTTATACGATATTTCCATAATTTAGCTGCCTGATGATTCATCAGGCAGTTTTTTTATGCGAACTTTTTATAAATATGCTTGTATTCAAATGTATTCATTAGTATATTAAAGGGAGTTGTATAGATTACTATTAGAGGAGAAAGTAATAATGAAATTTATCCATTCCTGTTTAATTGCAGCCGCCGCTGTTTTACCCGTGACCGCACAGGCAAGTTATCCCGAACAACCCATACGGCTCATTGTGCCGCATCCCGCAGGCGGCTCGTCGGACATCCTGGCCCGCACCATGGCGGCCGCCATGTCAAAAGATTTGGGACAGTCCATCGTGGTTGAAAACAAGGGTGGGGGCAATGGTGCCATTGCAGCGCAGTCTGTTGCCCTGGCGAAGCCGGATGGCTACACCTTATTGCTGGCAACAGCCAGTACGCATGGCATTAATCCAACGCTTTACAATAAGCTGAGCTACGATGCCATTAAAGATTTTGCACCCGTTACCTTATTCGCGACCGTTCCCAATGTGCTGGTCGTGGGTCCTGCACATAAAAAAATGATGGATACCCGGGAATTGATTGACTATATCAAGTCGAATCCGGGGAAAGCCAATATGGGGTCAGCGGGAAGCGGGACACCGGGCCATTTGGCGGGCGTGATGCTTCAGGATGCCAGTGAGCTGGATATGGTTCATGTGCCGTTCCGGGGCGGTGCTCCCGCAATCAGTGCCTTGATTGGTGATCAGATTGATTTCATGTTTACGACTATTCCCGGCGCATTGCCACATATCAAGGCGGGTTCCATTAAAGGCCTGGCCGTCACATCCAGTGAGCGCTCCCAGGCTTTACCTGAACTGCCAACGGTTGCTGAAGCAGCTATCCCCGGTTTCAATGCGGTTTCCTGGCATGGGCTGGTGGCGCCTGCCGGCACACCAGACGCTGTAATTGAAAAACTTTACGCTGCTGCTTCCAAAGCATTGACGGGTGAAGATGTTGGATCCAAATTGGCACAGGAAGGTGCACGAGCCGCGCAAATGACATCAGAGCAGTTTGGCCAGTTTATTCAATCCCAAATTGAAAGCTGGGGTAATGCGGTCAGATCATCAGGTGCGCAAGTTGACTGATTAATCCTGGTTCAGCAGGAAACGGCTTAGCCGGACTTTATAAGCTTCACTAATGTGTTGGCTGGCTATTTCCTGGGCTTTATCGGGGTTGCGTTGTTCTAGCGCTTCAATCAGTTGCTTATGCTCTTCATAAGAAGTGGATGGGCGGCCACTTTCCGCCAGGGTGCTTTTTCCCAGCAATAGCATTGCATTTTGAAGAACCTGAAGGGTTTTCAGCAGGAAGCGGTTATGGGCGCATTGATAAAGCGTTTGGTGAAACAGCCGATTGTTTTTGGCCAGAAAGGCAGGATCATCGCTGGTTTTGTCCTGTTCTATGATTTGTTTTAGAACCGCTATTTCCACATCTGTGGCGTGACGGGCAGCCAGCGCGGCTGCCGTGCTTTCCAGCACACGCCTCATTTCATAAAGCTCACCCACCATATTTTGGTCGAGTTCGGTAATGATCAGGCCGCGTTTAGGATCGTTAACAACAAGGCCTTCGGAAACCAGCTGGTTAAGGGCTTCCCGGATGGGGGTTCGACTCAGGCCGATTTCCGCTGCCAGATCGGCTTCACGAAGCCGTGTACCCGGCGGCATCGTGCCGTTTTCCAGTGATTGAATAATGTAGTTGTAAGCCTGGTCTCCCAAAGAGACGCCCCGATCATTGGCTTCAGGGACATTACTGTCATGATTGAGCGGTTGTGAGACGGGTTTTGCTTTACGAGCCATTACAAATTCTTCCATAGATTAAAACGCGACAAACCAATTGTACCAAATGCCGGTCAAATTAAATTATTTTGAACAAAAATAATTTATTGTGTACAATAGAATACAAATGTATTATTAATAGAGAGGAAGCCTTGAAAGATACATTATTATGTGATGTTCTGGTGGTTGGCGGTGGTAATGCTGCGCTGTGTGCCGCGCTGTCGGCGCGTGAGCAAAAGGCGTCTGTCATTCTGATAGAAAGTGCCCCACGGGAATGGCGTGGCGGAAATAGCAGCCATACCCGCAATTTGCGTTGTATGCACAATGCACCAACCGATGTCTTAACTGATGCTTATACCGAAGATGAATATTTTCAGGATGTATTTCGGGTAACAGGGGGGGAAACGAATGAAGAAATGGCACGTTATGTCATTCGCGAAACCGCATCCTGTACAGACTGGATGAAAGCGCATGGCGTGCGTTTTCAGCCATCCCTGGGTGGTACGTTGCACCTGGGACGGACCAATGCATTTTTTCTGGGCGGTGGTAAAGCCCTGGTCAATGCTTATTTCAAGGCTGCCGAAAAAGCGGGAGTGCAAATCCTTTATGAAACGCAAGCCCAAACCCTGAACTTTGCCAATGGGGAATGTGAAAGTGTCGAGGCTGTCTGCAAGGGCAGAAAAATCAGGATAAATGCACGTTCTGTAGTGATCGCCTCTGGTGGGTTTGAATCGAACCGGGAGTGGCTGGAAGAGGCATGGGGCCCCAGTGCGCGTAACTTTATCATACGTGGCACCCGCTTTAACGAAGGGGTCATGCTACGCGAGCTGATGCGTAATAACGCCTGCATTATTGGTGATCCTACCCAGGGACATGCGGTTGCCATTGACGCCCGTTCCCCACGCTATGATGGTGGCATCGTGACCCGGGTCGATTGTGTCTCCCTGGGTATCGTGGTGAACAAAGAAGGAAGGCGTTTTTACGATGAGGGCGAGGACTTCTGGCCCAAACGTTATGCCATCTGGGGACGTCTGGTGGCCGGGCAACCCGATCAGATCGCCTATTGCATTATTGACTCAAAGGCAATCGGTCACTTCATGCCGTCGGTTTTCAAATCTATTGTGGCTGATACGATTCCAGCCTTGGCAGAAAAACTGGGGCTTCCCGTGGATACCGTCCAAGAGACGGTTGCACAGTTCAATGCCGCTGTAGTGGCCGGCAACTTTGATCACAATAAGCTTGATGATTGCCATACACAGGGCTTGCAGCCGAATAAAAGTCATTGGGCCCGCAAAATAGATCAGGGTCCGTTTTATGCCTATCCACTGGCGACGGGTATTACCTTTACCTACATGGGGGTCAAGGTTACCCGTGAGGCCAGGGTTGTCATGCAAGATGACGTGGTGTCGAAAAATGTATTTGCTGCCGGAGAAATCATGGCAGGAAATATTTTAAGTAAAGGTTATGTTGCCGGATTTGGTATGGCAATTGGTACGGTATTTGGCAGGATTGCCGGCAAGGAGGCAGCAAAGCATGCAACAGCTTGAAAAATTGATTGAAGATGCCCGTCATTCTGTGGGTATTTGTAATTCATGTCGTTATTGTGAAGGATTTTGTGCCGTGTTTCCTGCCATGGAGCAACGGCTGGATTTTACCAAGGGCGATATAAATTATCTGGCCAATTTATGTCATAACTGTAGCGAATGTTACTACGCCTGCCAGTATGCGCCACCGCATGAATTTAATGTGAATTTGCCGGTACAACTGGCTGCGGTGCGTCAAACGACCTATCAAAGTTATGCCTGGCCGCGTGGCATTGCGCGTGGTTTTGAAAAAAGCGGTTTATTGAGCAGCCTGTTTTTTATGTTGGCCCTTATTGTTCTTTTAGGTGTGGCAACCTTGTTTTCAAATGGCCTTTCTTCTGCGCCAGCCGGAGATTTCTACGCTATTTTCCCGCATGGTGTATTGGTAACGGTGTTTGGTTTGGCAGCCCTTTGGGTAGTGACGGCGCTGATAATGGGTTTTCGGGCTTTCCTGAAAGATACGGGTGAAAAGCCGGGTGAGCTGTTATCGTGGAAAAATGTCAAAGAGGGGATGGCCGATGCATTCAGCCTGAAATACTTGCATGGCAATGTGAAAACCGGATGTACTTACCCGGATGATGAAATTTCTCCGTGGCGTCGACGGTTCCATCACTTTACTTTTTATGGGTTCATGCTGTGTTTTGCCGCAACCGTGTCTGGTACGATTTTCCACTATGTGTTTGGCTGGCAGGCACCGTACAATTTTTTCAGTTTGCCCAAACTCACAGGAACCATTGGCGGCATTAGCCTGGCAATTGGTACGGCGGGACAGTTTTGGCTCAAACGCAAAGCTGACCCGGCCATTGTGAATATCAGGCAGATGGGCATGGATTACGCGTTCATTGCACAATTGTTCCTGGCTGCGGTTACCGGTCTTGCGCTGATGGTTTTCAGGGAAACACCGGCACTGGCGACTTTGCTGGTGATTCATTTGGCCGTTATTCTGTCTTTGTTCATAACCATGCCTTTTGGCAAGTTTGTGCATGGTTTGTACAGGCTGGGCGCATTGATTAAATACGCCAAAGAAAAACCTTTGCATTAAAGCGTAGGGTGCACCGGCAGCAGCCCAAAGCGCCGGTGCCA
>CAZPNE010000117.1:0-5117 GCA_964588255.1 uncultured Advenella sp.
TGCATTGCATATTGGTTTCGTCAAAGGCATACAGCATAAGTATTTTAGAATTGAATTTTTTCTCAAACTCTTTGTTCAGCACCGGAAGATAGGCATTCATGGTTTTACGGAATGTGGCCAGATCAGGAGACACACCCGACAGGTCACCCCCTTCAATGACAGGACTGTCACTGGAAACATAAAGAAAAACCCCATGGGCAAAATCGAAGGCCCCGGCCCTCAGGTCTCGCATGATCTTCTGGCCGTCCATACCCAGCTCGGTCAATGGCTTGGCATTGGCCGTCAACTTGCCCCCTGAAACGGCAGGCAATGTCTGGTTCCAGAATTTGTCTTCCCTTTTCCAGTGGTCAAGCTGCCCCCATGTTCCAACCACGGCAAATTTTTTCGTATCAATGGATTGTGCCTGTGCGGTATAAGCCAGGGTCAGCGATAAGGCGGATGCCATCAAAAGCGTACTGATAGGTTTCATATATGTCTCTTTGATAATTGGTTTAAGTCTGTATTAATGCCTTGAAACTGCAAAATCAATTGAATGCCGGCATGACCGCATTTTTACTAATCCGTTGCCCCATAGAGGGAATATGCCAGCCCGACAAACGCTTGTGTGCGGGTAATGGAGAAAGGTCAAGCGATTGGCCATTCTTGATCACGTGCTGAATAAGCCGGGTCTCCCCCAAGAGGGAAATTTGCTGGGATGGATCGCCCTCGATACACAATATGTCGGCAAAGCAGCCGGGTTTGATCAAACCCAGCTCACCGGACATTTTCATGGCAAAAGCATTGTCTGCCGTTGCACTGCGAAGAGCCTGCAAGGGTGTCATGCCAAAATGATTGACAAAAACCTCCATTTCACGATGATGCCAATCTCCGTAAGGCACAGCGGTAAAGCCGCTTTCACTGCCACAAATCAAAGGAATACCGGCGGCAATCAGGCGTTTCATCGGCTCGACCGATTCCTGGATTTCATTTTTAAACAAGTCGATCAAGGCCTGACTGGTGCCAATTTGCGTGCCAAAATCCGCGATATTGGCCTGAAATGTTAACGATGGGCAAACCGGTATGCGTTTATCAATAACCATCTGAATGGCTTCTTCATCCATGCCTGTCGCATGAAACAGCATGTCGAAATCAGCCTTGGCTGAACGCTTAACCGCTTCTGCACCCCGGCAATGCCCCATCACCGGGACACCCATGTCATGCGCAACCTCACACACCAAATCCAGTTCCTTCTGGCTCCAGCTGCAACGCTCACCCAGGTGGGCATAATGTGGAACCACGCCTGAAACATGTACCTTGATCCAGTCCACACCCTCTTTTATCTGGCGACGCACTTCCTTGATAATTTCATTTTCCCCATGCACTACACGGTAATAACCGGTCACGCCTTCATCGGCAATTAAATGACCGGCGGTTCCACCCACACCCGTGATTAAGGCATAAGCACCGCAGGCCATACGCGGACCTTCCACATAACCGGCATTGATGGCATCACGAAGATCAATCGAGTTGGCAAATACCGAATCGGGATCAAGAATTGAAGTCACCCCGGCACGCAGTACTTTTTTGGCGTTATACGAGGCAACCAATGCCGACAGTGCATTGCGCCGTTGATGAAAAATCTCAAGATTCGAAGAGGCGTCATCAAAGCTCAAATGGCAATGTGAATCAATCAGCCCCGGCATAACAGTCAAACCACTGGCATCAATCCGTTTGACCTGATCCAGATGCATCACCTGCTGATCAGCTTCCTGCCCGACCGCCACAATTTTGTCATCACGCACCAGAACAGAAGCGGCAAAAGGTGCCGCACCGGTCCCATCAATGACCTGCCCGCCATGAATGTATAAATGCATTCCCATATTTATTCTCTTGATATCAGTGCCTGTTCAGGTCCGACAAAGCAATTTGCGTGCGTTGTCAGCCAGAAAACCAGGAAGGGCATGACTGTCCAGATTTTCTGGCATATCCCAACCGGCAAAGTTGGTCCCATAAACCAAATGATCGGCACCAAATGTTTCGGATAAAAGCTCTATCCCCTTGGGGTGCCCAATATGCGTGTCCACCCAAAGCCGCTTGAGCATGGCTTCAAAATTGCCTTTTTCCCTGAGCGAAGCCGGTGACCAGGGCCGCTTGCGGGCCGCCTGCGCCATCCGGTAACAGGTCATGGCCACCGCACCACCACCGTGACTGATGCAGATCTTCAGGTTTTCGTGCCGGTTCAAGACCCCACCATACACCAGGGATCCAATGGCGAGAGTTTCCTGACAGGTAAACCCTGCCACAATATCCAGTTCAAAATGGCGCAATACCGGATCTCCCTCCGGACCATCAATTCCTGCGGGACCCGGATGAATATAAAGAGGAACCCCCAGCTCAGCAGCGGTTTCATACACAATATCCATGGCAGGATCATGCAAACGCAATGGCATGTCTGTACCAAAGGCCGCCCCCATCAGGTTCAACTCATTAACAGCACGTCTCAACTCCAGGCTGGCCGCCTTGGGATCTTGCATGGGCAATGCGGCAAAGGCACCCAGTTTTTGACTGTTTTTATTGACCAAGCGAGCGACCGCATCATTGTGAATCTGGCAAAACCGGATAGCTTCCTGAGCGGGAATAAAATGAAAATAGGTGAGCGGATTAGGAGAAAGCACCTGATAGTCAATGCCACTTTCTGCCATTTTTTCAAGACGGCAATCCACATCCATGAACGGGCTGCCTTCATACTTCACGCCATTCAGGCGGTATGTTTTTCCTATTTGAAAATAGGGTGAATTATCCGGGTTCTTACCCAGGAATGGACCATACTCACCTGCTGCCCCCATGGTTTCGGCCAATACAACATGGGCGTGCATATCAATGACTGAAGCGTGCTTCAACCCTTCCTGTTGATTCATTTTGTATTCCTCACTGCCAGCGCAATTTATTCACTTGAAAACGTGAACGTATTTTTAATTTATTCTATCGATATCGATAATATCGTAGTCGATATAAATTATCGACTAAAAGGCAAAGTCACCATATTGGTGTTTCTACTTAGTTATAAGCACTGTTTTTTTACAGCTCTTTAACGCATACTAATCTGTAAAAAACAAATATATCCAATTCATCCGCAACTTGTTAATTGTTAATTGTTAATTGTTAATTGTTAATTGTTAATACCGTATTCCAACCCATTCCACGACCCAAGGAGTGAACAATGAACGATACACCCGAACGTTACGGCAGTTTGTCCCGCTGGTTTCATTGGGGCATGACGATATTGATTGTCTGGCAATTCATGAAAATAAGCGAGCTTATCAATGAGGGGGAACACTGGATAGGCCGGAACCTGGTTCCATGGCATATTTCCATCGGTTTTCTGATCCTCATTTTGGGGATTATGCGTGTGTACTGGGCAATCAAACAGTCTGCACATCGCCCGAAAGTAAGCGGCCCACTGGCACCACTGGCCAGAATCGGTCATTTCCTGCTGTATCTAGTCATGCTGCTGCTACCGGTTCTGGGTATTTTTTATATGGTTGGCAAGGGTTACGGACTAAAAATATTTGGTATGCAGCTAATTGAAAAAAGCGATACCGGTATCAACTGGCTGGCGTCTATTGGCAGCCTGCACGCCCCTGTGGCGGTGCTGTTCTTGTTGCTGGTTATTGGCCACATCGGTGCGGCTTTCTATCACCATTACTTCTTGCATGACGATACCCTCAAGCGCATGACGCGTTAGGAAAGTATTACAAAACCGGTGGTTTCACGCTTGGTCTTCTGCCCAAGTGATACGATTCCTCATGCCTTTTATAAATCAACGATACTGAAATGATTAATTTATCTATTCTGGAACTTGGACGAGTTCGACGAAACTCCAACCGACGAATTGCCCTGGACGAAGCCAGGCAACTGGCTCAACATGCAGAAAAATGCGGCTACAAGCGGTTTTGGGTAGCCGAACACCACAATATGCCTGCGGTCACAACAGCAGCCACTTCTTTGGTTATTTCGCATATTGCAGCAGGCACCAGCACCATCAGGGTAGGTGCCGGTGGCATTATGCTACCCAACCATGCGCCGTATATTATTGCCGAACAGTTTGGCACACTGGACCTGCTGTATCCCGGGCGAATTGACCTTGGCCTGGGCCGTGCACCGGGCACTGACCAAACCACGCTACGTGCCCTGCGTCGTCACCCTTCCAATGCCGAAAATTTCCCGAATGATGTTCAAGAGTTGCAAGCATTTCTTGCCCCGGCACAGGAAGGTCAACGGATTGAAGCCGTTCCTGGGTCAAACTCACAGGTACCGCTATGGATCCTGGGCTCTAGCCTATTTGGAGCGCACTTGTCCGCCGAGCTGGGCTTGCCTTATGGTTTTGCTTCTCATTTTGCACCGCAACTGCTTGACAACGCCTTGCAGGTTTATCGTGCAAAATTCAAACCCTCCATGCAGCAACTCAAGCCTTATGCCCTGATTGGGGTAAATATAATTGCCGCTGATACCGATGAAGAGGCACAGTTTCTTGCCACATCGCAGCAAATCTCTTTTGCCGACCTGTTCCGGGGCACACGCAGCCTGATGCATCCACCCATTGATGATATTGAATCTTACTGGAGCCCGGCAGAAAAACTACAGGCATCAAGCATGCTGGGCTGCAGTATTGTTGGTGGCCCGGAAACGGTACGCGCCGGTATCCAACAACTGATCGATCGCACGCAAGCCGATGAGTTAATGGTTATTTCCGATATCTATGATCCGGAAAAACGCCGTTACTCGGTAGGCTTGGTAGCCGATATTGTGCAATCCGGCAAATGGAAAATGGCATAACCAATGGTATGACACGGACAGTACAGGCGGAAATTTCGTTCGCTCTGACGCCCAGTTCCGTAACTGGATCACGCCCAATGGCATCGTGCCTGTCGGCCCGGCTCTGGATTTGAACCGGGCCCCTGACCGTCCTTTCAATCGCTAACGTCACCCCAACAATTTTGGCAGCCACAGCGAAATGGCGGGTACATATGTCACAAGCCCCAGGAAGCCCAGCAGTAAAATCAGCCATGGTGAGGCGGCCCTCATCACTTGGCCAATTGTCATTTTTGTAATGCCTGCCGTCACAAACAGATTCAAGC
>CAZPNE010000118.1:0-5077 GCA_964588255.1 uncultured Advenella sp.
CATAAAAACTATCGTTTTTACAAACCACTACACCCAATTACGGGAAAGCCTTGCCCGCACCCCAAGAGCGGCTGGAAATTCCCTTACGAAAGCACTGAGGATTCACCCGAGCAAAGGAGTTTTTCTCAATTAGACGCTGACAAACGCATTGCTTGGGGAAATGATGAAGTTAAAGTCCCTCAAATAAAGCGTTTTCTTCATGAAGTGGAAACCAATGTTGGGAAAAGTGTTTTTCGCGATTTCTCTGACGGCGAAAAACAGACATCAGCCATGTTTGGTAAATCAGGTATGTTTCTGGCGCCCAAACATACAGGCTTTGTCAGTCGCTTTATCATTCAAGGCTCCAAACCCGACAGCTATGTGCTGGACTGCTTTGGCGGTTCCGGCAGCACTGCCCATGCGGTAATGGAGGTCAACCGTATTGAAAAAACCCGACGCAAGTTTATTACCGCCGAGGTCAATAAATACTTTGAAACCCTGATTATTCCCCGCTTGAAAAAAGCCGGTGCCGCCCACAAATGGCAAAGCGGCAAAGCCAGGGCCTGCGACGGCCCCGGCCTCTTTATGCGTATCCAGGCTTTGGAACAATACGAAGACACTCTGGAAAACCTGGATGCCGAGAGCAGCCAGCAAAACCCCCTTGCCTTCGACGACCCCGCCTTTAGCCTGCGCTATCGCATGAATAAAGAGAGCAAGGCGGTGTACTGCGCGATCGACAGCTATCGCTCGCCCTGGGGCTATCAACTCAAGCGCGCCTTGGGCGGTGGTGAAGCGCCCGGCCAACCGGTAGACCTGGTGGAAAGCCTGATTTCCCTGTTGGGGCTGAAGGTGAACCAGCTCTACCGCGAAGACGAAGGGGTGGTGATTACCGGGGAAGATCGCCGTGGGCGAACGGTGGCGGTGTTCTTCCGCGTTTGTGATCATGCCAACAGCCAAGCCTGGATTGCCGCCAAGCTGGCAGCCCACGATGCCCAACGGCTATACACCAATTTACCGGCAGAGCTTGGCTGCCAGGGCAGCGACCGTTTTCATGCTATTGAAACGGTATTTGCCAGCCAGTTTGGCCGTGGGGAGCTATAACCATGAGCACGGCAAAAACCGCCCCCAAAGCCAAGGTGAAAGGGCAAAAACTGTCCGGCCATAGCCGTCTTAAACAGGCGCTGGTGCTGCGGGACGCACTGTTGCAGGAGCTGGGGTTTAAGCTGGACACCATCACCAGCCAACTGCGCACCGTGGAGAACAATATCGGCGCCCAACGGGCATTGGACGATGGCAAATACCTGGAGGCGGCCAGTTCCGTCTGTAGTGGCGATGCTTTGCAATTAACCGAATGGGATTTGCAGATTCGCACTGCCTGCGCCAAGGTGCAGTTTGCCCCCCGCTATGCCCAGTACCTGGCCCTGTTGCTGTTTGTGCACTGGTGGCAAATGCAAAGACTAGATGCCAACGCCCTGCTGGCGCGCTTGAATGGCTGGCTGCAAAAATACCCGCCGGAACAGGAGGCACTCACCCCCTTTAGTGAGGCGGATTTGCAGTTTGCGGCTTTTTGGATGGCCACCGCTGCGGGCAAAACCCATATTCTGCACGCTTGCCTGGCGATACTCACCGAACATAACCACCACAACTGGGACCGAATTATCTTGATCACACCGGGGGATGCCCTGTCGGTACAACACGCGCAAAAACTTCGCGACCTCAACCAGTGGGATGTGTTTGCCTACCCTCACGACGGCGATCTTTCGGCCATGGGGCGCTTGCCGCCGGATACGGTGATTGTGCTGGATATCAACAAGCTCTCCGAAGTCAAAAAAGGCGAAGGGGTGAGTGTGCCCACGTCGGTATTCAAGGATGGCCGCAACCTGATCTTTGTCGATGAAGGCCACAAGGGCCAAAAGAGCGAGCAAAGTTTGTGGAAGCGTTTGCAGTCTGACCTTGCCGGTATCGACTCGCCACAACCTGGCCACCGCGGTGTACTGATCGAATTTTCCGCCACTTTTGGCCAGGTAGCCGAGCAGGAACACGCTTTTGGCCGTTACGCCAAATCGGTGCTGCTGGATTACGCTTACGACCGTTTCCATGCCGACCACTACGGCAAGGATTTTTGGCACGTCAAACTGGATGGCCGGGGTGATGCCGAGCACGCCGTGCAACAACATACCCTAACCGCTGCCCTGTTGAGCTATTGGCACCAGTTACACACTTACCACCGTGTTGATGCGCAATTGCAACTGGCGGAAAAACAACTGGAGGTTGCCAGCCCCTTGTGGGTGTTATTGGGCTTGTCGGTGATTGGTGGCAAAAACAAGAGCGACCAGGAGCAAACCTCAGACGTTATCGCCGTGTTGCGTTTTGTGGCCACCAAGCTGGCTGAACCCACGCAGTTGACCCAGTCCATCAGCGATATTCTCAGCATCAAGGCCGCAGGGGGTGATCTGTTGCCGATGGAGGTGCGCGATGCCCTGCAAAGCAGACAGGCCAGCGATATTGCCGAGCAAGTGCTGAAAGAGGTCTTCCATTGGCAACCGGGCGATCAACCAGTGTTCCGCTTGTTAAGGCAGGCCGATGGCGAACTGGGGCTGGGCTTGTTGCGCGGCGACCAGGTACATTATTTTGGTGTAGTGAACGTGGGCGACGCTGCCGGGCTTAAAAACGCCTTGTTCGACGCCCAGCTCACGGTGGACGATGATGCTCTTTCTGGCTCTCTGTTTGCTCAGTTGAACAACAACGCTTCTGGCTTGAATATGCTGATCGGTTCCCGCCGTTTTGCCGAGGGTTGGGATAACTACCGCGCCTCCAGCCTGACGCTGTTGCGCCTGGGGCAGGGTGAAGGCTCGCTAATTATTCAGATGTTCGGCCGGGTGGTGCGTTTTGCCGGAGTAAAACGCGACGGCAAGCGGCTGCCTTCTGCCCCTTCCGCCATTAAACCGCTACAAACCGCCTATGTGTTTGGCTTGCGTTCAGGTTATCTGGAAACCTTCCTCAACGGTCTCTACAGTAACGGCGTAATGCAAACCCTGGAAATCGAATGCCCCACTCAAATCAATTTGCCCGACAAATCTCCACTCAAGTCGTTGCGATCCATCAATCCTGAGAAACACGACTTTGACGTCAACCTGAAAGGTTCAGGCTGGCTGAAGGGCTTGAATACGGTGAAGCTGTCACTGGCAGCCAGCGTGGTCACTGCCGGGCTTAGCGACAAAGGTTTGCATGGCGACAAAGGCACCCTGGGCGAAGATTTGACCGAGCATTTCAAAACCCTGCTGCCTTTGGTGGACAGGTTCAGCCTGTACAGGGAGATGACCCAACTGAAACAGCAACTGGGGCTGTGGAACTTCCGCTTTGAGGCAAGCGCCATCGAAGCTGCGCTTCACAGCCACAAGTATGAAATTTTCGGCTTGCCCACGGCGCTGCAAATAAAACGTGACGCTGATGTGCTGCGACTGCAGCGTACCGCAGCCACTTTGTTACGGCGTATGTGTGAAGCGGCGTATCGCAAGCAGGAAGGCCGCCATAGCCGTTTTGAATTGATTCCGGCCCGCGACAGTGGCCTACCCGAAAAATACCGCAAGGAACAGCATTGATGCCTAAACAAGACGACACGTCGCAACATCATCTTTTTGGCAGCCAGTTGGCCTGCCCCGATGTGGGTGGATTGCCCCTGATTACTCAGGATGCCGGTGGCTATGAGGTGATTGCCCCAGCCAGCGCATACCAGCCATTGCTGCTGCGGCCATTGCAAAAGAACGTGGATGTGAGCCCTGGAGCCTTGGACGAGTACGAATCCAAGTTTGTTCGTGATTTGATAAAAGCCCTCTATCCGGCGGGCAATGTACCCCGCAGCCCGAAAACGCCCATGCAGTGGGGTGATAAAGAGGTTTGGATAAAGCGCAATCTGGAAAAAAACGCCAATTCGTTCCGCCTCAGAATCGACGAATCTGACTGGTATTACCCGGATTTTGTGGTGTGGATTATCGACAACGCCAACAAGGTGCAAACCTTGGGCTTTGTCGATCCCAAGGGGCTCACCATGGGTATTAAAGGCTGGGGGGATTACAAAACCCTGAGCACAATGTATATGCCCCATGTGGTGGAGCAAGCACTGGCTAAGCCCGTTATCATCGACGGCGAAGAATGGCAGTTTCGTATACGAGGTGTGTTGTTGTCCAACACCAAATTCAGCGACCTGGTGTCTCAGGAAAAACTGTTCGCCTACGATGGGAAAGGTGAACTGGCTCCCCTTGATGAAGCACAGCTTGCCAGGGCGCGGATTGTTTTTCAAAAGGATGTTGGCCTCGATTACATAGCCACTGTGCTGAAGCTACTCGATGAAGATAATGATCTGGACAAGCTGCTTTGTACTGCCGCCATGGTGTACCACGACCAGCCTTTTACACCAGTAACCGAAGTGGATTTCGATATATTGTTGCGCCACCACGAGCACCAGGGGAGCGAATCAGAATTTACGGCAAATCTGATCCGCCACTATTTGTTGCCCGATGTTGATGGAGCAGTAGGTGTTGCCGCCAGTAATAAGCGCCGTCAAGAACTGATGCAGTATGCAAAAAAAGGGGCCTTTGGTATCGGTGACGAGAAAGCAAAATACCTCGCTGAGTGTGCTAACCCCTGTCGTGAACTGTGGGAGCGTATGCAGCGTTAACCTATGGACTTCTTGTGCCTTTGGCGGTGGCGTGTTCGGCAATCGAAAGGAGTGGATATTTGCTGCCATTCAGAGAGCCCTGAATCTCCATGAGAACAGCGGCCTGGAAGTGGTGATTGTCAGCTATGGTCGTTCTGACCCTGAGATACAGGCACTCTTTCGAGAAGTTTTCTAATACAGTGGGTAGTACTTGTTGCGGAGATTCGACTTTTTCCGAGAGGGATTATTTCCGTAGTTCTGCCAGGCACTCAGCACGCTTGGCCTTGTCTTGAATACTGTAGCAGCGCCCAGGATCGCCGTGAGCCTTGGCGAGGCAAAAAGCCCTTGCGTCTGGATCGCTGATGGCATAGCAGTCTCCAGGCGCAGCGTTAACTGACCCCACGATCAATAATCCAATTAGCAGAAACCTGCGCACCGTTT
>CAZPNE010000119.1:0-5065 GCA_964588255.1 uncultured Advenella sp.
TGAACATATCTCCAACCAGACGGGTCATGTTTTCGGAGCTGCCATAGGCAAATTTGTTACCGGGTTTTTTGGCCAGCGCAAGGAAGTCTTTAATGTTTTTGGCATCCAGTGTAGAACTGCTTAAAAATGCCAGGGGAGAACGGGCCACCATGGTGACCCCAATGAAATCCTTGAATGTATCGTAAGGAATGTCTTTGGTGACCAGGGGATTGATCAGGTGGCTGTTGACCACCAGGGCGTAGGTGTAGCCGTCCGGTTTTGACGTGGCGACTGAACGGGTCCCGATAATGCCATTGGCGCCAGGTTTGTTTTCAACAATGACGGGTTGCTTGAATACCTTGGAAAGCCGGTCGCTAAGATGCCTGGCAATAATATCGGTGCCGCCACCGGCAGAGTAGGGGACGACCAGGGTAATGGGTCGTGTGGGGTAAGGGTCTGCGGCCAGGGCTGGTGTGGCAACAGCGATGCTGGTACCCATAAGAATCAAAGAAAATAGCCGTGTATGAGCTTGCTTCATTTTGTCTCCTGAAGAAAATTTTTGTTTTGTCGTATTGGAATCACCCGTGATGGGTGGCAATACATAGGGTTGGGCATCCTTTGGGAGTGCTGCTTTGTTGGATGTCTTATAAGAATTATTATATTTGTACGTATGTTTGTAATGTACGGACAAATTTAAAGGAGAATGCATTGGCTGTCAAGAAATAATTATTTACGCGTGATGTAGATCAAGGTGGGCTTTTTAATGGCTGGGAGGCGGGCTTTCCAACGCAGAGCATGGGAACGAGTATTGCGTAGCTTGCAAAAGATGATTAATGTGTTATTTGCACGCATTATAGCGTGAAAATTGCTCACATTAAAAAATAAATAAATAACACTGGATTCATTAACTCATTGATATTAAACGTTTTTTTTATTAATGAAAATTGGCATGTATTTTGCTGTATGTAGTGTGGATTACGCGAATGCGTAAATTTTTAATGCCATACAAGAGAGTAGAAACATGAAATCGATGAAGATTATTTGTCCTAACGGTCATTTGGGTTTTGCCCCGTTGAGAACCGAAAGTTTTCATATTGGAGTTCAGGCGGCACCGGATTTTATTGCAGCGGATTCCGGCAGTGATGATGTCGGCCCTGTGCCTTTGGGTTCAGATACCTCCACCAGTCCGCAAGCATGGCAGATGCATGACCTGGAAGAAATGCTATTGGCTTCGCGCCGGCTGGGCGTACCCATGATTATTGGTTCGGCGGGTGATACCGGTTCCAATAGCCGGGTTGATATGTATGTCCGCATTATTCAGGAACTGGCGGAAAAACATAATTTGCCCAAATTCAAGCTGGGTTATTTTTATTCCGAAGTGGATAAGGAAACGGTTCGCATGAAAATCCGTAATGGGGACAGTGTGACCGGCCTGGATGGTTTTGATGACCTGACAGAAGCCGAACTGGATGCCACTGACCGTATTGTGGCCGTCGCGGGGGTACATCCTTATATCAAGCTTCTGGAGCAGGGGGCTGATGTTATTATTGGCGGAAGAAGTTCCGATGCGGCCGTATTTGCGGCACCGGCGATTTTCAAGGGCTTTCCAGAGGACAAAGCCTACTATCTTGGTAAGGTTCTGGAGTGCGCATCGTTTTGTGCCGAACCGTATGGTGGCAAGGAAACGGTGATGGGGGAAATCTCTCATGATGATGTCCAGGTGACCGCCATGCACCCGGAGCAGCGTTGCACGATTGCTTCGGTAGCCGGTCATGCCATGTATGAGCGTTCAAACCCCTTCGAAGAATTTTTTGCGGGCGGTAGACTGGATATGACTGATTGTCATTATGAACAGCTTACAGAGAAAACCACCCGAATTACGGGTTCACGTTTTCATCCTGCACAGCAGATTCGCGTAAAACTGGAAGGTTCAGGAAAAGTGGGGGAGCGGTTCATCGGGTTTTGTGGCGTCCGTGACCCTTATACCATTGCAAATATAGACCGGGTCATTGGCTGGGCCAGAGAAAAAGTACAAGAGCGGTTTGGTGATGAGGGTTATCAGCTGCATTACAGCGTATATGGCCGTGACGGTGTGATGGGAGCGCTGGAACCATTACGGCATCAGACAGGACATGAAGTGGGTGTCCTGGTACAGGGCGTTGCACCAACGCGTGAAATGGCGGAAGAGCTGACATTGATCGGTCTGCGCCAGATGTTTTATGCCCGCTTGCCTGATGTCAAAGGCACCGCAGGCTCGGTATCCTTCCCGTTGGATGAGGTGGTTGAAGCCAGTGCCGCCTATCGCTGGACACTTAACCACACCATGCCTGTTGATGATGTGCTTGAACTTTTCCCAACCAATATGATTACCGCTGGCGTATAACAAGGAGCCTTATCATGACAAGCTATAAACTGAACCAATTAGCCAAAACCATTCGCAGCAAAAATGCCGGTGTCAATAAAATCACGTTTGATATCATCTTCAGGGATCAGGAAACCTATCAGGCAGTTAAAAAATCAGGAGCGCTTTCCAGACAGACAGTATGTGATTTGTACAATATTTCTGATGAGCGTATTTCGGATTTTGTTGAATACGATCCGGGTCTGGCGATCAAATTCACAATATACCGTCAAAGACCCAGTGGTTCGGCCGGTGATGGCGATATTTTTGGCGCACAACAATACGCGCCATTGCTGGAGCTGCCTGTCGATCTTTAATGAATGAAATTTCATTCAAATAACGTAACCTATAATTAGCTAATATAAAGAGACAATCATGAAATACTTCATCAGCAAAGCAACACTTATCTTAAGCTCTGTATTATTGCTGGCTTCCCAGGCTAATGCAGCCTCACCCATCACGCTTGTGGTGCCTTTTTCCACCGGGGCCAGCAATGATTCAATTGCCCGTGTTATTGCTCCGTTACTTTCTGACAAACTCAAGCGCCCTGTGATTGTTGAAAACAGGGCGGGTGCGGCAGGGGTCATTGGATCAAATTATGTGGCAAAGGCGCCCAATGACGGTTCCACTTTGCTACTCACCTCGTCTACATTTGTAACAACCGCGGCCACGCAACCGTCTTTGCCCTATGACCCCATCAAGAGCTTTACGCCCGTTGCCATGATCGGGCAGGGACCACTGGTGATCGCGGTTCCCGCGCAGAAGCCCTATGCCTCATTGTCGGATGTCATGAACAAAGCCCGCATGAGTCCTGGTGCCGTCAATTATGGATCATCGGGAATTGGCTCACTGGCGCACTTGGCCACAACATTAATGGAAGATTCGGCCGATGTGAAAATGACGCATGTGCCATATAAAGGAGCGGCCAATGCGGCTGCCGACCTTGCCGGTGAACGGCTGGACATTATGCTGGCCAACTACAGTTCTTTGGCGCCATTGTTGCCCACCGGCAAGGTAAAATTGCTGGCAACAACGGCACCGGGCGTACATCCTGCATTTCCTGACTTGCCGCCCGCTTCACAAACCCTGCCGGGCTATGACGTGGATATTTGGGTGGGGATTTTTGCACCTGCGGGCACATCGCCCGAATTCATTGAAACCCTGAATGAGGCACTGAATGAAATCAGTCAGTCCAAACAGCTGGCACGTTTGCTCGAGATGGATGGGACGGTTCCCTCTGCCATGAGCAGTGAGGAGTTTGCCCAGCGCGTTTCGGGTGATCTTGAGCGATGGAAAAAGCTGGCGGACCAACACCAGATCCAGGCCAACTGATGTCGGTTTCTGTGGGCTCAGGGCGTTATTCCAAGCCTGGACAGTTGGTGACGCAAGGCATGACGGGATATGCCCAGGATGCTGGCAGCCAGAGTCTGGTTGCCGGCACTGCGTTTTAGGGCCTGCAAAATGAGTGACTTCTGGAAGCGTGCCGTCTGTTCGAAATAATCACTGGCTGATAGGGCGTCATCATGACCGGTGCTGCCTGCCGTATTATCCGGGATCATGGCGCTTTGTCCGTTTGCCTCGCGGATAATACGAGATGGCAAGTGTTTTTCAGTAATGACTTCCCCTTCCTCCAGAATACAAATCCGCTCCAGTAAATTGCCAAGCTCACGGACATTGCCTGGCCAACGGTATTGTTGGAAAATTTCCTTGACGGCGGTGCTTATTTCCGTGAAATGAGCATCATGCAGGGCATTGTATTTTTTCAGGAAACGGTCCACCAGTACAAAAACATCGTCTCCGCGCTCCCGTAAAGGAGGAATGTTGATGGAAACCACCTGGAGCCGATAATAAAGATCGTCCCGAAACTTGCCGGCCGACACCTCATTGAGCAGTATCTTGTTGGTGGCGGCAATAAAGCGCAGGTCGGTAGACTGCTCCTGCACCGAGCCAATGCGCCGGAAACGGCGGCTGTCCAGTAGAGTCAGGATTTTGGCCTGCATAACAGGGTCAAGTTCACGTATCTCATCCAGAAACACGGTGCCACCGTTGGAAACTTCCAATAAACCCATTTTTTTATCGACCGCACCGGTGAATGAGCCCCGCTCGTGTCCGAACAGTTCTGACTCGAGCAGGTTGCCAGGAATGGCGGCGCAATTGATTTCCGTAAAGAGGTGACTGGCGCGGCTGGATTGCTCATGAAGCGTGCGTGCAACCAGCCCCTTGCCGGTGCCGGTTTCACCGTAGATCAGGACCGTGCTGACTTTGCTGCGGGCCACCTTGGTGATCAGGTTTTTTAATTCAACCATGGAAGGATGGTTGCCAATTATCTCATTAACCGGTGTGGGGTTTGACATGCCGAAATCTTCAAATGAGCGTGAGACGGAGAAATGACATTATAGTCTCAAGTCTTTGGATAGCAATCATCAGGCTGGCCGCATAAGTGCCGTCAATTAACCGTGATACCACTTTTCCTGATGATTTCCCCTGCCTGTTTGGCCCGCTCATCAACATAAGACTTGAAGGCTTCCGGTGTGGATGCTACAGGATACATGCCCAGAACCTCCAGTTTTTCACGGACGGCAGGTATTTCAAGTGCTTTGGTTATTTCCGCGTTCCAGCGATTGACAATCTCTTTGGGTACGCCTGCCGGCATGATAATACCCTGTTCCGCGCTCCCCCTGAAGT
>CAZPNE010000120.1:0-5057 GCA_964588255.1 uncultured Advenella sp.
CATATCAGCTTTAAATGTTATAAAAACATCAATGAAGAGAAGTTTATCAAATGAGTACAAAAACAGCAATAAGAAATGGTTTAAACATTGATATTAAACCCGTTTTCCCTGATAACCAGATTAAGGTTATTGCTCAATCAGACCCATTTCCGGCCATAGAAGAAAGGCCATGTTATCGGGTTTATGAAAAACAGTTTGAACGGGCTGGCCGTCAATATCGGGAAGGCGTGTATTACCATCACACCACCAGGACAAAAGACGGGGAACCACAAAACCCGGTTGATGATTATTTATGTGGCGTCCTGAAAATCATTGCAGACACCAAAGACACCAGCGGCCAGAATTACGGCAAGTTGCTTGCTTTTAAGCCCAAAGATCGCACGGGTGAGAAGCGTTTAAATGTGCCGATGGATATGGTTTTAAACGACCAATCAGGCGATTTAATCAGGGTGCTGGGCAATGAGGGGCTTTACATTGATTTTCATCATAAGAAGCGCATTAACGCTTATATCAACTCTCGAAGCCCTGAAAAATATATGGAAGCTGCCCATTCTACAGGCTGGCATGGCGACAGTTTTGTTTTACCCGATGAAGTAATCGGCTCGGGTGATGTGTGGTTTCAATCTCGTGGCCGTATTGCGGCTTACAGTCAGGCCGGAACGTTAGACGGCTGGCAAAAAGGGATATCAGATAGAGCCATAGGCAACCCGTTATTGCAATTGGCCATTTGTGGGGCATTTGCTGGCTCACTGCTTCAGAAAATTGGGCATAAAGGCGGTGGTTTACATTTTTATGGTGATAGCAGTAAAGGTAAAAGTACGGCACTGGAAGCGGCCGCTTCGGTTTGGGGGCATGGCGGGGAGTATTACCAGTCTTGGAATACAACGGCTAACGCCCTGGAGGGTACAGCCCGGCTGCATACAGATACCATGCTGGGGCTGGATGAAATCCACACCTGCAAAGCAAAGGATATTGATAGTTCCATTTATTCTTTATTTAACGGTATTGGAAAGGGTCGGGCAAATGAAAGGGGAGATGCCCGCAGTGTTGCCCGTTGGCGGGTGTTTTGCATCAGTAATGGTGAATATTCCATTCCTGATGCACTGGCAAGGGACTATATCAAGCCAATGGCCGGGCAGGGTATCCGGTTTTTAGATATTTATTCCACAGGTGAGCAATACGGCTTTTTCAATACCATTCATGATGCGAGTAGCCCGGCTTTATTTGCCCAACACCTTAAGGCGGCCAGTAACCAGCATTACGGCCATGCCGGAAAAGCCTTTGTTTGTTATTTGGTAGCGCTTTCACAAAATGATGAGTTTGATTTCTCAAACATGGTGAATGATATTACCAACGAGATAACCACTGAAAAAACAGGCGATCAAGAAAGACGAGCCGCCCAGTTATTCGCCTTGTGCGCACTGGCTGGCGAGCTGGCAATACAGGCCAATATATTAACCTGGGACAAAGGGCAGGCCATACAAGCCGCTAAGCATGGCTTTAAGGTTTGGCTTGAACACCGGGGAACCAATGGCCGTAACGCTGAAGATGTGGCCATATTTAGAAATATCATTGATTTTGTAGATACTCATGGTGGTGCACGTTTTGAGGCGGTAGAGGGTGAGGAGCGCACTGTAACCAACCGGGCAGGCTGGAAGCGCATTGATGGCGGTAAGGTTATTTATATGTTTACCAATGCGGGTTTAGTTGAGGCCGCAGGCAATCATAATATAAAACAAGTTACGCAGGCACTGGCAAGTATTGATGCTTTTTTAGTCAAAGATCCAGCGGGTCAGTTTGGTAAAAAAACCCGAACTAAAGACGGAGTAACAAGGTTGTACCATTTGGATATTGAAAAGTTATCGCAGAATTAAAATAACTATACCCATAAAAAAGCCGTTCATTTGAGCGGCTTTTTTATGGGTTACACCTCCTTTTAAGGGGTAAGGGTGCGGGTCGGTAGTTTATCTGTTTCGTTTGTTCCTTGTGTTCCTTCTCCTATTTTCAACAAGGAACGGCTAAGAGCCTTTGTTTATGCGGTTGTTCCTTGTGTTCCTTGTGTTCCTTGTGGTTTTAAGGGGTTAGGGGTGCGGGTCGGTAGTTTATCTGTTTCGTTTGTTCATCAATGGTCATTATCCTGGGGGGTAAAAATAAAACTGACGGTATAAATGACGGTATATTGTTTTTTTGAAAAACATAAATCCTTTATTCATGCGGCTTTCAATTAATAGTTATGTTCCAGTACCGATGCCTAAAGACAAGCAAGGAAAACATAAGACAAGACCCCGATAAATCAAGCATTTACGGGGTTTTTTGTTGTCTGGACTGGGTATAAGTTAAGACAAAAGGATGCTTGAAGATACCCCCATTAGGGGGTACATTTGGGGGTATAACTTGATACCCCTAATGGAGATACCCCAATGGCACTGACCCCGGCTACCAGAAGAAGGTGGAAAAGCGGGTAAAAGAGATTGAGGCCGAAAATAGCTTTAAAGCCATCGGTACAGAATGGTTTGAGGCCAGAAGCAAAGGATTGAAGCAGCTGGTAACCACAATATAAGGCAGGTTACGCACGCACTGGCAAGTATAGTAAAGCCACCCGAAAAAAAGACGGAATAAGTATTTTAGTTGTCCTATGCCTACGTTAAATAAAAATTTACATCACTTTTTAAAGTCAGAATGATGCCTATTCAAAATTTGTACCGAATTGCCTCCATATTGGTTTTTGCCGCGCTTGTGTCGGGCTGTTTTTCAACAAACCGGGTATCTTCAAATCTCGTGAGTGAGTGTGGATGGTGGGGGAATTGCTCCTATGAAGGCTCATACGAAGCCGGAGAGGAAGCATTTGCTGAACGTGAAGCGGCGCGTTTGAATCGGGCTCAATCCGTAAGGATGAGAAGTAGCTACAGAAGGTTCTGATGGCGTAGGAGACGACGTTAGGGGCGGAAGGCAAAAAAAGCTTGCCCATTTTGCTTGCAAGCCTTTTTTATTTAGGCAGGACGGTTAGCAATTAAGCCCAATATCCGCCTGCTTAATGAGAATTTCTCTGATGCAGCCTTATCCTATGAACCATAAACGCCAACCAGCCTGTTCAATAAGCTGCCTGGTGCCGTGCTGGTTTTATGTGATTCGGCAAGCTGGGCGGCTTCAAGCCAGCGCTCTTCAGGAAAGGTTTTGGAGACTTTTGCGCTACTGAACCCACAAGTAATCATGGCGGTAAACTGGTCTGGTAATACATGGCCACCGGCCCGTATTTCACCTTTAAACTGATGCCGTTCACGAATCAGCTTGGCCTGTGTAAATCCCCGGCCATCCCTGAATTTCGGGAAATCAATCAGAACCAGCTCTACCTGTGGCAACAGTCCAGCAATGTCGGCCACATTATCGCCAGGGTTTAACCATATTCCTTTGCGAACTGGCAGGTTTTCAATTTCTGCCCATCTGTCTACCGTAATGGCAATGCTGCCATCACCGGGAAGCGTATCTTCAGCACCCACATATTGCCATTGATCCTGGGCGGGTTTTCCAAATTTATTTACCAGCAACATTAAGTGCCTCCTTGAAGGGTGCAGCGCCAATACGGTGATAGGTCTGCAGGAAAGTTTCATCGTTGGTGCGGTCACGAAGATAAATATTCATAATTTCTTCTACCACCACAGGAACGTCTTCAAACGTAACGGAAGACCCCAGGATTTTGCCAACCACCGCGTTTTCATCGGCAGAGCCGCCAAGCGTGATTTGATAGAATTCCTGGCCGTTTTTATCTACGCCCAGAATGCCAATATTGGCAATGTGGTGATGGGCGCACGCATTAATACAACCCGAAATGTTCAGGGTAAGTTTGCCCAGATCATGTTCAATTTTCTTTTTATGAACCATGATCGCAATCTCTTGGGCGACAGGAATAGAGCGGGCATTGGCCAGGCTGCAGTAGTCCATGCCAGGGCAGGCAATCATGTCGGTGACCAGACCGATGTTGTCGGTTGCCAAACTGGCGTTGGTCAGTGTTTGCCAAACCTCGAAAAGGTCTTCTTTTTTCACGTGTGGCAGAACCAGGTTCTGTTCGTGCGTGACCCTGATTTCATTCAGGGAATACTTTTCAGCCAGCCCGGCCACCAGATCCATTTCATCGGCACTCATATCACCGGGAATCCCACCTTGCGGTTTCAGGGAAATGACGGCGCTGATATAAGCGGCTTGCTTATGCGGGTAAGTATTTTGTTTAACCCAGCGGGCAAAGGCAGGATTGTTTGCCAGTGACGCTTCAAATGCGGGAAATTTGCCGCTGCCTGCCTCGAAGGATGCCGTCACAAAGCGGGCATTAAAGTGCTCAACCAGTTCATTGCTAACCAGCGGGCGGTCATCGGGCAGGGCGTCAAATTCTTCCTCTATCATGCGGATAAAATTTTCTGGCTTCAGTTCCCGGACCAGTATTTTGATACGTGCCTTATACAGGTTGTCACGACGTCCGAGCGCATTGTAAACACGGACAATGGCTTCAACATATTTAAGCAGATCTTGTTGTGGTAACCATGACCTTACCTTGGTGGCTACAATAGGCGTCCTGCCAAGACCGCCACCAGCGTGTACTTCAAAACCTGTTTCGCCAGCTTCGTTTTTCAGAACCCGCAGGCCAATATCATGCAGCCGGATGGCAGCCCTGTCATTGGCACTGCCGGTAATGGCAATCTTGAATTTGCGAGGTAAATAGGTAAATTCAGGATGGTCGGTAGACCACTGGCGCAGGATTTCCGCATAAACACGAGGGTCAATATCTTCATCAAAAGCTGCACCGGCAAACTGGTCGGTGGTCACGTTGCGTATGCAATTGCCGCTGGTCTGGATGGCGTGCAAGTCGACATCGGCCAGGGCGGATAAGGCATCGGCAGCCTGGTCCAGCCGTATCCAGTTGAACTGTATATTCTGGCGCGTGGTGAAATGGCCGTAACCCTTGTCATAAGTGCGTGCTACATAGGCCAGCTGTTTTAATTGTTCGGCGCTAAGTGTGCCATAAGGAATGGCTACCCTAAGCATATAGGCATGCAATTGCAAATACA
>CAZPNE010000121.1:0-5056 GCA_964588255.1 uncultured Advenella sp.
CCGGCTACGTGGTTGATGTGGCCATGAATGGAAAAGACGCCTGGTTCATGGGAGAGGTGGAAACATTTGATCTGGCGGTTCTTGATCTTGGTCTGCCATTGATGGATGGTATTTCGGTCTTGAAAAAATGGCGTGAAGCCGGGCAGGAAATGCCCGTGCTGATATTAACGGCACGTGATAACTGGCATGAAAAAGTAATGGGTATTGATGCGGGGGCCGATGACTATATGACCAAGCCTTTTCATATGGAAGAACTGCTGGCAAGAGTCAGGGCCTTGCTACGGCGCACCGGTGGCCATGCCAATGCGATTCTTAAAAACGGCCCGATAGAAATGGATACGCGTAATGCCAGGGTCAGCGTCAATGGTGTGCCGCTTGCCTTAACCAGTCATGAGTTCAAAGTGCTGGAATATTTTATGCACCATCCTTCAGAAGTGATTTCCCGCTCGATCCTGACCGAACATATTTATGCCCAGGATGCCGATCGTGACTCAAATACCATCGAGGTTTTTATTGCCCGCCTGCGCAAGAAGCTGCCTGCCGGTACCATAGAAACGGTCCGTGGAATGGGGTATCGACTGGGCTAGAAAACCATGATGTCACGTAAAACAGCCTTGTCTTTCTGGTCCTCGCTCAGGTTTCGCCTGCTGGCAGGCACGCTGGCCTGGGTCTTGTTAACCATTGTTGTTGCCGGCTGGGGGCTTGATAGCCTGTTCAAGCAGCATATGATGCAGCAGGTAAGGGCAGAACTAACCCTGCACTTTAACCAGTTACTGTCTTTTGTGGCGGTTGATGCCAATGGCAAAGTCAGTGTTCCACACGCCCTTAGCGATGCCCGATTTGATCAGCCCTTATCGGGTCTGTACTGGCAAATAGACCAGCAAAATAAGCAAGGGCAGGTAGAAACAACAGGCTTGTTGCGTTCCCGTTCACTTTGGGACAATGTGTTGCCCACCTCGGACATTGGCAATACCAGTGCTGCATTGCAAGAATTTATTATTACTGATACCGATGGCAGTGTGCTAAACGCTGTAGGTAGAATTATTCAACCAGAAGAAGAGTCATCCCTTCCCTTACGACTGGTGGTGGCCATTAACCATGATATTGTCGCATTGCCTGCCGAGCGCTTTCGCAATATGTTGATACTGGCGTTAACGGTGTTGGCTGTTGGTCTTATGGTGGCGGTTACTATACAGGTTATCCTGGGGTTGCGTCCTTTTGGCCGGCTCAGAAAAAGCCTGGCCGATGTTCACGAGGGTAAAGCCTTACATATTGAAGGTGATTTTCCTGCTGAACTTGAACCACTGGTTAATGATTTCAATAAGGTTCTGGACGTGAATGCCGAAGTGATTGAAAGGGCCAGAACACAGGCTGGCAATCTTGCCCATGCCGTAAAAACCCCTTTGGCGATATTGTCCAATGCCGCTGCCAAAGAACAGACTTCATTTTCTGCCCTGGTCAAGGAACAGGTTGCGATGGCACAACGCCAGGTTAATTATCATCTGGCCAGGGCCAGGGCAGCGGCGGCCATGCAGGCAAGCAGCAGCCGCACATCGGTAAAAACATCCCTCGAAGCGCTTATCAGGGTAATGCAACGCTTGTACACGGAAAAAAATCTGGATATCCGTCTGCACTTGCAGGAGGAAAACTGTACATTCAGGGGCGAAGAACAGGATTTTCAGGAAATGCTTGGCAATATCCTGGATAACGCCTGTAAATGGGCCAGTCATGCTATCAGCATAACAGTGGTTTCAACTCAGAGTGAAATAGTCATTACTGTTGACGATGATGGAGAGGGATTGCCGGAAACCCAAAAAGACCTGATTTTCCAAAGAGGGATAAGAGCCGATGAAAAAAAACCGGGAACCGGATTAGGGCTGGATATTGTTCGTGACCTTACCGATCTGTATCACGGTACGGTAATGACCGCTCCTTCTCCTTTGGGCGGATTACGGGTGGTACTTCGATTACCCGCTGCTAACTTGGGGTTAAAACATTAAATTGTAATGATGTTCTGATATAGTATAACTATGTGACTGTCATATTCGTTATAGTTAAAACTAAACTTGTTTATAAAAACAATAAATTATACATATTAACTGTACGGGGCTATACTGGTCACATATTAAGTTTTCTAACCCAACAAATAAAGGAAGAAAGAAATGTCATTAATCAATACAGAAATCAAACCTTTCAGCGCAACTGCTTACCACAACGGTAAATTCATCGACGTTAACCAGGACAGCCTGAAAGGCAAATGGTCTGTTGTTGTGTTCTACCCAGCTGACTTTACATTTGTTTGCCCAACAGAACTGGAAGATTTGGCTGATCACTATGCTGAATTCCAGAAACTGGGCGTAGAAGTATACGCGGTATCAACCGATACACACTTCTCACACAAAGCATGGCACGATACTTCTGACGCTATTGCTAAAGTTCAGTACCCAATGATTGGTGACCCAACCCATGTATTGGCTAACAATTTTGAAGTTCTGATTGCTGAAGAAGGTGTTGCTCTGCGCGGTACATTCGTTATCAATCCAGAAGGCCAAATTAAAGTGATGGAAGTTCACGATAACGGTATTGGCCGTGACGCATCTGAACTGCTGCGTAAAGTTAAAGCTGCCCAGTACGTTGCTGCTCACCCAGGTGAAGTTTGCCCAGCTAAATGGGAAGAGGGTGCTGCTACATTGACTCCTTCACTGGACCTGGTTGGCAAAATCTAATTAACGACCAATCAAGTCAGTTAATGACCGCAACCTGAAGATTTATTTCCGGTTGCCAGGTTCGGGCTTTGCCCGAACCTTATCCCCCCAAAGCTAAATAAATCAAGATCCGGAGAGTTCATCATCATGTTAGATGCAAATATCAAGACACAATTAAAAACTTACCTGGCAATGGTTTCCCAGCCAATCGAAATTGTTGCTTCACTGGATGATGGCGCTAAATCGAAGGAACTGAAAGAACTGTTGCAAGAAATCGCTTCTGTTTCAGATCGTGTTACCTTAAACGAACAAGGTACTGATTCACGCAAGCCTTCTTTCACTATTAACCGTCCCGGAACCGATATCAGCGTTCAATTTGCCGGTATTCCGATGGGCCACGAATTCACTTCACTCGTACTTGCCCTGTTGCAGGTCGGTGGTCATCCGATCAAACTGGATGAAGCCGTCATCGAACAAATCCGCAATCTGGATGGCGATTACAAGTTTGAAACCTATTTTTCATTGTCATGCCAAAACTGTCCTGATGTGGTTCAGGCACTTAACGTCATGTCAATTATCAACCCGCGTATCAAGCATGTGGCTATTGATGGTGCCTTGTTCCAAAACGAAGTGGATAGTCGCCAGATCATGTCTGTACCTACCATGTTTTTGAATGGTGAGTCATTTGGTCAGGGTCGTTCCAGTGTAGAGGAAATTCTGGCAAAACTGGATACTAATGCAGGCAGCCGCAAGGCAGAAGAACTGAATGCCAAGGATCCCTTTGACGTCTTAGTCATTGGTGGAGGTCCTGCCGGTTCTGCCGCGGCCATTTACGCAGCCCGTAAAGGCATTCGTACCGGTGTTGCCGCTGAGCGTTTTGGTGGGCAGGTACTGGATACCATGTCTATTGAAAACTTTATTTCTGTTAAAGAAACCGAAGGACCCCATTTTGCCGCCCAGCTTGAAGAGCACGTGCGTACCTATGACGTTGATATTATGAATCTGCAACGCGCAGAAGCACTGATTCCAGGCGATAAGGAAATTTCTGTCAGGATGGAAAACGGCGCCGTGCTGAAAAGTAAAACCGTTATTCTGGCTACGGGTGCACGCTGGCGTAATATCAATGTTCCTGGTGAACAGGAGTACCGTACCAAGGGTGTCGCTTACTGCCCTCACTGTGATGGTCCCTTGTTTAAAGGCAAGCGTGTTGCCGTTATTGGTGGCGGTAACTCTGGCGTTGAAGCGGCTATTGACCTGGCTGGTGTGGTAGCTCACGTCACATTGATTGAATTTGGTGATCAGTTGCGTGCTGACGAGGTATTGCAACGCAAATTGCGCAGCTTGCCTAACGTTGATATCCTGATGTCTGCCCAAACCACTGAAATTCATGGTGATGGTAGCAAAGTAAATGGTTTGTCTTATAAAGACCGTAATACTGACACCATCCATAAAATTGAGCTGGAAGGTGTATTTGTTCAGATTGGTCTGGTGCCCAATACAGAATGGCTGAAAGGCACAGTTGCCCTGAGTAAGCATGGCGAAATCGAGATTGATGCCAAAGGCCAGACCTCTATTCCAGGCGTGTTTGCTGCCGGTGACGTCACAACGGTTCCTTACAAGCAGATCGTGATTGCGATTGGTGAAGGTGCAAAAGCGTCATTAAGTGCTTTTGATCACATCATCCGTACTTCAGTTACCGAGGAAGAAACCACTGCTGAGGGTGTAGCGGCCTAGTTGCAGCTGACTCAGATAGTGTGGTTTGAAATGGCACGTAAATAATACGTGCCATTTTTTTAATTAAGCCAGCTGTTTAAGTGCCATCTGGACAATTGCCTGTGCATTGACGCCAAAATGTTGGCGTAATTCAGCACGGGTATCACTTCGGCCAAATCCGTCTGTACCCAGGGTGATGTATTTGCGTCCTGCCGGTATATAAGCACGGATCGATTCGGGCAGCATCCTGACGTAATCGCTTGCGGCAATAATGGGCCCTTTGCTGTTTTGCAATTGTGCTTCAATAAAAGGGGGCAGCGGCGGGTCGGAAGGGCTCGTTGCATGTTCGGTGCGTTGACCGTCACGAGCCAGTTCGGTCCAGCTGGTAACGCTGAAAACATCGCAGGCAATGCCACGTGAGGACAGTTCTTCAGCGGCAGCCAGTACTTCGGTAAAAATGGCACCGGAACCCAGCAAGGTTACGGAATTTTCCCCTTGCAGGCCGGACACAGACTGTGCCGGGTAGTGCCTGAAATGATAAGCCCCTTTGAGGATATTTTCACGCACCCCGGGTTTCAGTGAGGGTTGCGGATAGTTTTCATTCATGACGGTAATGTAATAAAACACATCTTTTTGCT
>CAZPNE010000122.1:0-4907 GCA_964588255.1 uncultured Advenella sp.
AGTCGGAAATCAGGCCGATAATGCCAATGGTGATAATGCCAAAAATAATCTGGCCGGTATTTAACAGGGATTGGCTATTGGTAATCATGTGGCCGATACCGGAAGAGGCACCAATCAATTCTGCCACAATTACATAAGTCCAGGCCCAGCCCAGCACCAGTCGCAGGACTTCAGCAATTTCAGGCGCGGAAGCGGGCAGAATGACACGATGTACAATGCCCTTGTTACGGGCACCCAGCGTATAGGCCGCTTCCACCAGATCTTTACGGGCATTGCCCACAATCACGGAAACCATCAAGGTAATTTGAAATACGGAACCAATAAAAATAACCAGTATTTTTTGGGTTTCATCTACCCCGGCCCAAAGAATCAGCAAGGGAATAAATGCCGAGGCCGGTAAATAGCGGCAGAAAGAAACAAACGGTTCCATAAAAGCTTCTACAAACTTGAAGGTTCCCATGGCAATGCCCAATGGAACGGCAATAACACAGGCTAATATGAAACCAACCAGCACACGCATGACGGTCATGCCAATATCATGAATGAAATTGTATTCCGTGAAAAGCAGATATCCTTCTTCAAGCATTGTGAGTGGGCTGGCCAGAAAGGTGGGGGAAACAAACCCACCCAAGGTGAAAATGGCCCAGACGGCGATGAATACAATGAAAAAGAGTAGCCCAAGGACCCATTTGAAACGTGGGTGAACGGGCTGCAACGGCCTGAATTCAAAAATTTTGTGTTGTGTCGGTTTCATTACTGCGTTATTTATGACGGCATTATTTAATTAACATAGCTCGCATCGAACAGGGCGTTCAGGTCAGCTGGCGCCTTGCGGATGACTTTAGTGTCAAGCAGGATTTCAATGGCTTCTTTCGTGAAAGGAATCATTTCCTTGTCGAAGTAGTTGCGACTGTCTTCCTTGGTTTGCCAGGTCAGGAATGAAGCGGATTTTTCGAACTGTTCTGCAGACTGTTTTACTTCAGCCCCCATGATGGTATAAGCTTCCTGCGGATTGTTTTTAATCATTTCCAGTGCATCGGAATAGGCGGCAACCAGGGCATGACCGGCTTTGGGGTTGTCTTTGAGCCATTCGGGTTTGCAGCCCACGAAGTCGATAATAGCGGGGTACTCAACGGTTGTCGCCAGGATTTTTCCGCCTTTTTCGTTTTCACGAACGGTGGAAAGATAGGGCTCGTAGCTCATGGCCACATCAACCTGGCCGGCATTGAACGCCTGGGCGGCAGCCTGTGGAGACAGGGTGTTGGTTTTGATCTCTGACATTTTGATGCCATTTTTATGCATCATGTAAGACAGCAGGAAGTAAGGCGAGGCACCGGCTGTTTCCACGGCAATGGTTTTGCCTTTCAGCTCCTTGATGTCATTAACGTCATTGCGAACAGCGATGCCATCGGCACCATGGGAAACATCCAGCATGAATATTTGTGTCACGGGGACATTGTTTGCATTCCATGCGATGAAGCTGTCGATCGTGGTCGCTACGCATTGCAGTGAGCCGGAGGCGTATGCCAGCAGACGGTCTTTAACGGGCAAAAATTTGATATCGACATCTAAACCGTGTGCTTTGAAAAAGCCGGCTTTTTGTGCCAGGGTCAGTGGTGCGAATCCGGTCCAGCCGGACATGCCGATAGCCAGTTTGGTGGTGTCCTGGGCAGAGGCGGTGGCCGATGCGGCAGCAAAACACAGGCTCAGGCTGGCAAACAATGCTTTTTTCATTAAAGACATGATCTTTCCTTGAAGGTAACAGTAGGTGCGTTTTGGGGCGGTTACTTAAATAGTAGGCAAGCCAAGATTTTATGACAAATTCGTGTATGTACGATTGATTCCCATAGTATTTAGTTAATTAGTTTTGAAAGCTTATTGTTTTTTTGTTACCAGATAATAATCTGGACAGATTGCCGCCGCCTACGTATAATTTTTGGTTCAATCAGGGGTACTGGGCTGTCAAGCCCGGTTGAGAGAGACCCTTTGTACCAGTACGGATAATGCCGAGGCTGGGAGTTCAACATTCGAATCCGTCGAAAGTCATTCCCTATTCGGCTCCAATTTTTACTTTGGAGCACACATGAGCAGTAAACCCATCTTTACCGCCGCAACCGCACACGTTGACAATGCGGCCATCCAGTCATTACCACGTTCACGCAAAATCCATGAGCAGGGCTCACGCCCGGACATTCGCGTGCCTTTCCGGGAAATCTCGCAAGACGACACGCCCACCATGTTTGGCGGAGAAAAGAACCCGCCGCTAACCGTTTATGATACCAGCGGCCCTTATACCGACCCCACCGTGCAGATTGATATTCGCAAGGGTTTGCCTGCATTGCGCAAGGCCTGGATTGAAGAGCGCAACGATACTGAAGTTTTGGGTGGCCCCACTAGCGAATATGGACAGCAACGCCTGCAAGATCCGCAACTGTCCGCCATGCGTTTTGAGTTGCAGCGTTCGCCACGGCGGGCCAAGGCAGGTCGGAACGTGTCGCAAATGTACTATGCGCGAAAAGGCATCGTGACACCTGAAATGGAATTTGTGTCGATTCGCGAAAACATGCGGGTGGAACAATATCTGGACAGCTTGCGTCAAAGTGGTCCCGACGGAGAGAAACTGGCCACACGCATCAGTCGCCAGCATCCGGGCCAGTCGTTTGGGGCTTCTATTCCCCAGCGCATTACGCCCGAATTTGTCAGGGATGAAATTGCCCGTGGCCGTGCCATTATTCCGGCCAATATCAACCACCCTGAAATTGAACCCATGGCGATTGGCCGCAACTTCCTGGTCAAGATCAATGCCAATATCGGCAACTCGGCCTTGGGGTCGGGCATTCACGAAGAAGTGGAGAAAATGACCTGGGCCATTCGCTGGGGGGGCGATACCGTGATGGATTTGTCTACAGGCAAGAATATTCATGAAACCCGCGAGTGGATCATCCGCAACTCGCCCGTACCGATTGGCACCGTGCCCATTTATCAGGCACTGGAAAAAGTGGATGGCAAGGCCGAAGAACTGAGCTGGGAAATTTTCCGGGACACCTTGATTGAACAGGCCGAGCAGGGGGTTGATTACTTCACCATTCATGCCGGCGTTCGCTTGCCATTCATTCCCATGACCGCCAACCGGATGACGGGTATTGTGTCACGGGGTGGTTCCATCATGGCTAAATGGTGTCTGGCGCATCACAGGGAAAGCTTCCTGTACGAGCATTTTGAAGATATTTGCGACATCATGAAAGCGTACGATGTGAGCTTCTCGCTGGGTGATGGTTTGCGCCCGGGATCGGGCTACGATGCCAATGACGAGGCCCAGTTTGCCGAGCTGAAAACCCTGGGTGAATTAACCCAGGTGGCCTGGAAGCACGATGTGCAGGTTATGATTGAAGGCCCCGGCCATGTGCCCATGCACCTGATCAAGGAAAACATGGACATGCAACTGGCGCATTGTGGCGAAGCCCCGTTTTACACGCTGGGCCCACTCACCACCGATATTGCCCCCGGCTACGACCACATCACTTCAGGTATTGGTGCTGCCTTAATTGGCTGGTACGGCACCGCCATGTTGTGCTACGTGACACCCAAAGAACACTTGGGTCTGCCCAACAAGAAAGACGTGAAAGACGGCATTATTACCTACAAAATTGCCGCCCACGCGGCGGACTTGGCCAAGGGACATCCGGGTTCAGCCATTCGGGATAATGCCCTGTCCAAGGCGCGCTTTGAGTTCCGCTGGGACGACCAGTTCAACCTGGGATTAGACCCGGATACGGCCAAGGATTTTCATGACGAAACCCTGCCCAAAGATTCCATGAAAGTGGCGCACTTCTGTTCCATGTGCGGACCGCATTTTTGCAGCATGAAAATTACCCAGGATGTACGCGAGTATGCCGAGCAGTTGGGGGTTAGCGACAAGGATGCCCTGCAAAAAGGCATGCAAGAAAAATCCATCGAGTTTGTGAAAAAGGGCGCCGAGATTTATCACCAGGCGTAAGTGGGGGGACGCCTACTCACCAAACCATTTCAAATTTGAATGAAGCCCGGCCGTTTCACCCACTACAATAAGGGCAGGGGCTTGTGCCTGTTTGGCCAGTTCAGGCAGTTGTGCCAGGGTACCGGTCTGAACCTGCTGGTTCTTGCGGGTACCATGGCTGATAATGGCAATGGGTGTGTTTTCTTTGCGGCCATGGGCAATCAGCTGGTGTGAAATTTCCTCGGCCTTGATGGTGCCCATGTAAATCACTAATGTCTGTTTGCCACGGGCGAGGGTTTTCCATTCCAGCTCATCACCATCGGGGCGGCAGTGGCCGGTAATGAACATGGCGGTTTGAGCGTGATCACGGTGTGTGAGCGGAATACCGGCATAGGCGGTTGCGCCCAGTGCCGCGGTAATGCCCGGAATCACCCGGTAAGCAATGTTTTCTTCACGCAGGGCTTCCAGTTCTTCGGCTCCACGGCCAAAGACAAACGGGTCTCCCCCTTTTAACCGCACCACACGCAGCCCTTGTTTGGCATACTTGACCAGTCGCTGGTTGGTTTCTTCCTGTGCCACCGAATGTGCACCGGCCCGTTTGCCTACCGATTCCCGAATCGCGTCACGGCGTACCAGTTCCAGGATTTCATCACTGATGAGGGCATCATGCAATACGATATCGGCCTGTTGAATGGCTTGCAGGGCTTTTAGGGTAAGCAGTTCCGGGTCACCGGGCCCGGCACCGACCAGCGTGACATCACCGGGCTGGCTGGTATGGCCATTAAGCTGTTGTGCCAGCTCCTCTTCGGCCTGTTGGGGTTGTCCGTTTGCCACCAGGGTGTTAAAACGGCTGGCAAACAGGTTTTCCCAGAAGCGGCGGCGCTCTGTGATGCTACCCAAGCGGGCTTTGACCTGATTGCGCCATTTGCCG
>CAZPNE010000123.1:0-4865 GCA_964588255.1 uncultured Advenella sp.
TCTTTGGGTACGCCTGCCGGCATGATAATACCCTGTTCCGCGCTCCCCCTGAAGTCTTTTACGCCCAGTTCTTCGAACGTTGGCACATTGGGCATGCTGCTTAAACGTGACGGCCAGGTAACCGCCAGAAAGCGCACACGAGGGTCGTTCTGGTATTGCCGGGCATTGGCAACGCCAACCAGGGCAGTTTGGATTTGGCCACCAACAAGATCAGTCATAGCGGCCGCATCACCCCGGTAGGGAACGTGAACCATGTTGATTTTTTCCCGGTCACTTAAGGTTTCCATGGCGATATGATGGGGTGATCCGATGCCCGGAGAGGCATAACTGATTTTGTTCGGGCTTTGTTTGACCCATTCCAGCCATTCCTGATAATTGGTGACATTGCTTTCTGTATTGACGATCAACAGCAAAGGCAGATGTACGGTTGTTGCCACATACTCAAAATCATTCTGCCTGTAATTCAAGTTATTGAAAAGATGCCAGTTATTGAACAGGGTGCTGTTATCGGCGGTTGCCAATGTGTACCCATCGGCAGGGGCTTTGGCCAGGGCGGCCGTCCCGATCGTGCCACCGGCACCGGGGCGGTTTTCAATGATGATCTGTTGTTTCAGTTCGGCACCAATTTGCTCACCAAGCAGTCGGGCCAGAATATCAGAGGCACCACCTGCTCCGTATGGGACAATCCATTTGATGGTTTTTTTCGGATACTCCTGGGCAATGGCTGGCTGCGCGAGCAGAAGGGCCATGCCTGCGGACAGGCCCAGAAAAAATGAGCCAAAGCGGGAACTGCGATATTGTATTGAGTTCAACATGTTGATTGTCTCCGGTTTATTTTAAAATAGTGTGCAGCTTATGGTCTGTTTACCAGTTATGTTTCTGGGTCCAGTCGGTAATTAAGGCAATGGCCTGGGCCAGTTCCTCTGCCTGTCCCTTGAAGTAATGATTCGCACCTTTGATGCAATGCATTTGCTTGTCGGTACTGTTATAGGCCTGGTACATTAAACCGATATCGCGTTGGGGCACGGCATCATCTGCACTGTGTTCGATGGCCAGCAAGGGAACCGTAATATGTCTGGCACAAGACTCACCGTCTGCTCTTGAGTGGTCTATGGACCATTGCGATAACCAGGAGCGTAAAGTGGAAAAGCGGGCAAGACCAACCGGACCGGTATTAACGGTTTCGGGAATACCCATGTAACAATGTCCGATTTTTCTGTCATTCGGGTCGATGCTGCCGTCCAGGAAACGCGGTTCCGCCATGGTGCGATGGGTGACGAAACAGCGCTCTATTTCAGCCGTATTGCGTTTTTTCAGGGTTTCCAGGGTTTCCTGCACCCAATCAGTGATACGCCGTACGCGCGCCAGTTGTGCCTGGCGATAAGCCTGCAGCCATTGCTGCGGGTAGGGCGGCTGAACAGAAAGGGAAGGTGAATACAGGTCAAATTCGGGGTTTCTTCTGTCCGGGTTGAGTTCATCAATGACCGACGGGTCTATCCATTCGCTTAAGCAGCGTGCCCGCGAGCGGTGAGCCGCTTCAAGAACGATGCCGTCAGCAGGTGTCAGACCGGACTCTTTGATATCCACCATATCACCGGCGGGCGTATGGGTAATGGTGGGATTTTGGGCCTGAGACTGGTAGAACAGGGCCAATGAACCCCCCCCCGACCAACCCAGCAGAATCACATTTTCATAGCCCAGTTGGCCTTTGGCATAACGAACGCAAGCGCCAAGATCAAGAAGGATTTTTTCATAGATGAGGGCTGAATCATTTTTGACATAGCGGCTTCCCATGCACAAAACCGGATACCCGTTTGCGGCCATTGCATTTGGAAGCGGCAGCAATTGCAAGGTGGAACTGGGGTGCATCATGAGAAAGACGGTTTTTCTATCGTGTTTTTTGGGCTTGATCAGTACGCCTTCGAGATTGACGGTTCCCTGACTGCCCACAAAACCATAGGTTTCGGTGAACTTGCTGGTTTCCTTATAGCTGACATGTACCCATTGCTGTTCAATTTCGTGTTTCATAAAATATTCAATACCTGTTAAATCCTGGGTTTTCTGACAAAAATTTATTGCTTCAGTATGGACAAGCGGGCTTGTGCTTTTTCACGGGTCCAGCTTGCCAGTTTGTCATGCGCCAGCTGAATGCTTTCTTCGGACAAGTTTTCGGGAAACATGTCGACCGTTAATTCAAGCCGGATACCGTTAGGGTCAAAAAAATAGATGGATCTTACAAAACCGTGATCGGTAATACCCAGAACCTGAATGCCGGCGGCTTCCAGTTTCGTTTTTGCACGCTCCAATGCCGCCAAAGAGTCAACTTTGAGTGCCAGATGGTTGACCCAGGCGGGCGTATTGGGTGAGGGTAATGCGGTCTGGTCATCTCCCAGGTCAAAAAAGGCGATGGAAGAGCCATCTTGCAGGCGAAAGAAAAGATGGACGTAAGGGCAGTGCTCTCCGGTACTGGGGACATTATCCGCACGAATAATATGGATGAGGGGTAATCCCAGAATGTCTTCATAAAAAGCGCGCGTTTGCTCGCCGTCTTTACAGCGCCATGCGAAGTGGTGCAAACGCTGTATGGGTTCAAAGTGGTTTAAAGGCATCTCATTCTCCTGGACCAGGAATTGTTTTATAAAAGTTTCAATTATTGATACTTTATATTATTTTTAAATAAATTAAATAGAGAAAACCCTAGTTAATTTGAAAAAATTTATAAGTATGGGTGATTTTTAACTAAGTAAAGAAAAAAAATTGTTTTTATGTGCATGAAAACCCTAATTATTTTTTTGTAATTGTAATTTATATTGTAAAAGTATCAGATTTTGATATTATTTAAAAAATATTTTGAGGAGACACCATGCATTTACCATCTACCGAACCTCGGTTTTCACTTTATTACGACTATAAAATTCATCAACCCTGGCTTGCTTCGCAACATGCCCCTCAGGATCGCAAGCAGGTTGTCATTGTTGGTGCCGGTCCGTCTGGTCTGGTAACCGCACTGGAACTGGCACGATTGGGCGTGTCTTGTGTGGTCGTGACGGCAGAGTTGCAGGTTTCCCAGGGTAGTCGTGCTTTGGCATTTACCCGACGCTCAATGGAAATTCTGCAACAGGTTGGCATTGATGAGCGTATGACAGAGGCCGGCCTGCCCTGGCGTTTTGGCAATTCTTATTATCGTGGCAAGCGGGTATTCCGCATGGAGGCCCCCTACGATGTGAATGACCGCTTTTACCCCTTAATCAATGTGCAACAGCAATATATGGAAGAGTTTTTGCATGATGCATGCAAGGCGAATCCATTGATTGATTTTCGCTGGGGCAATAAAGTGGTTCAGGTGGAGCAGAAAGAGGGATATGTTGAGCTGGTCGTTGATACACCAGAGGGAACTTATTCACTTGAAACACAATGGCTGGTTGCTGCCGACGGGGGACGTTCCGGTATCCGCGCAGCACTGGGCCTGGAAATGGAGGGGACTTCTTATGAAGGCAAGTTCGTTATTGCGGATATCAAAATTGATTTGCCGCTACCCACTGAAAGAATGGCCTTTTTCGCACCCGAGTGGAATCCTGGCAATACCATCCTGATGCATCGTGAACCACATGGCATCTGGCGGCTGGATTATCAACTTCCTGAGGGAGAGGACCCGGACGAAGCGCTCAAGCCGGAATCAATCAAGGCCCGTATTGATGCCCAGCTGGCCATGATTGGATATGCGGATAAAACCTGGGAGCTGGATTGGTGTTCGGTGTATTCGGCACGCACGCTGACATTGCCGGATTATGTCCATGACAATATTCTTTTTACGGGTGATGCCGCACACTTGCTTCCTATTTTCGGTGTCCGGGGGGCCAATACCGGCTTTCAGGATGGTCAGTCACTGGCCTGGCACTTGGCCTTTGTGGTCAAGGGACTGGCCAGCAGAAAACTGCTGGAAAATTACAGTGCCGAACGAGTGACCGCAGCCAGGGAAATTATTGAGGAGGCCGGTAAAAGCACCCGTTTCATGACCCCTCCCAGTCGTGGCTTTCATTTGCTGCGTGATGCCGTGCTTTCACTTTCACTGACGCAGGCGTTCGTGCGGCCACTATATCATTGGCGTACTTCGCGACCGCATGAGTACACGCACTCTGCCCTGAATAGCATGGGGGATGACAATGCGCTTTTTCAGGCAGGCCCGGCACATGGTGCTCCGCCTAAAAATGTTCGTTTGGGCGCCGATAATTATCTGCTTGATTATCTTGGCGGAGGTTTTGACTTGCTGTATTTTACGCAAAATCAAACCGTCCCTGAATCAATAATGACGGTGGTTCGGCAAGCAAGAGCCAAAGGCATTCCCCTGAATGTGGTTGGGATTGGGCCCGGCTTGGAGATTGCCGGGGCCGATAAAACCATTAATGATGCATCGGGCGCCATCCGTGGCTGCTACGGCGTCAATAACCATGGTGCCGCTTATTTGCTACGCCCCGACCAGCATATCTGTGCCCGCTGGATTAACCTTGATGCCATGCGTCTTCAAATGGCATTGAATACCGCATTACCGCAATAAGGAGTTTTTATGTCTGAACAAAATAATACTTTGCCAGTAGATGCGCTGGAAATGATTTATGATGAGTTGGCAAGTGCCATTGATGAGGTGGACAAGGAGGCAACAGCGCTGTTCCTGGTAAAACTGGTGTTGCTGAATGCCAAAACCATTGGGAGTGCCGAAACACTGCGTGAGCATATCCGTATTGCAAAACAGGACTTTTGACATCCTCCCCTCCCTCTCGCTAACGCTCGGCCCCAAGGGGCCAGGGAAGGGGATTCCTGCCGTGTTTAGCCCACAGGGGCTAACTCACCTCGGTGGGTTCCTGCTG
>CAZPNE010000124.1:0-4833 GCA_964588255.1 uncultured Advenella sp.
AATTTCCTCGTAAATAGTGATAAATTTTTTGATTTTTTTGATTATTGTTAATGAAGTCGTCTTTTTTTAATTTAACAAGACTGGGCTATTTGATCTATACAATAATGTAAATAATCTGTATTAAAAATTTTAATAGTGGTATGCTTGACCTTCCCTGAAAACCCAAAGGGAGGTTGGCAAAAGGCAGGCAAGATATGAAAGAGTCGGGAAAAATGGATATTCGTCAGTTACAGGTGTTCCATGAAATATATCGAGAAAAAAGCGTTTCAAAAGCAGCGGAAAATCTTGGCATGGGTCAACCGGGGGTTAGCATAGAGCTGAATAAGCTCAGAAAGCATTTTAATGACACGCTGTTTGTCAGGGTTGGCAATACGATGCAGGCAACGGCAGTGGCCGAATCCCTGAATGGGCATATCACGGATTTACTGGATAAATGGAAGCGCATTGATGACTTTACCGGGGAGTTTGATCCAAGCATATCCACCCGACGTTTTACCATCAGTATGATGGATATCAGCCATATAGAAATTTTACCTAAACTGGTTGCCCATCTTCATGCGAATGCGCCAAATATTGCCCTTGATATAGTACCCATCACCCCCGAAACTCCCGTGCAAATGTCCAACGGTGCGGTAGACCTGGCCATTGGTTTTGTGCCACAGTTAAAAGCCGGTTTTTATCAGCAAAAATTGTTTCGTCAGCAGTACGAATGTCTGGTCAGCAGTCATCATCCACGTATACAGGGTAAATTAAGCCTGGCGGATTTTCAGCGTGAAGGGCATGTGGTTTTTTATCATCAGGGAACCGGTCACTCTATTTTAGAGCAGCAAATCCGGCGCTTGGGTATACAGCGTGATATTTATATACAGCTTTCATCGTTTTTGGGGCTGGGGCTGCTGATAGAAAAATCAGATTTGATCACGAGCATACCCACGCGCTTAAGCAAGATGTTTGCCCGTAATCCCAATTTGCGTTCGTATGCCTTGCCGTTTGAGTCTCCCAGGTATGTAATCAGGCAGCATTGGCATGCCCGTTTTCACCAAGACGCAGGCAGCCGCTGGATGAGAAAAATCATCTATGAATTTTTCAATACACCTGATAATACAGATTCAGGCAGCCACTGACGGGTTATCAGGCACTTTGGCTTCCTGGGGCAGGGTGTTGAAAGCAAAAGTCTTGTAGCTTTTATCCCGGTATACGCTAAAAGGCCAAATCGCATGTGCCAAGGCTTCTTTTGCCAGAGTTTCATCCAACTGTGACTGTTTGAACGTATCAGGTGCCTGATAGGTAAACTGTTGGGGGGGCATGTGTGGCTCCAGGACAAGCAACTGGTCTGCCTTCAGGTAGCCATAGCGATTGTCATATTGCATCATGGCCCGGTTGGGGGTTTGTCTTGACAGGTCATGACCAATCATGGGATGCACGCACGATACACCCGCCAGGGAAAGCAGTGTTGCGGGTAAATCAATCTGGCTGATTATCCGTTCATCAAGCCGGGGCGTTATGCTGGCGCCCAGTAGCAGGGCAGGAATATGGAAATGTTTCAGGGGTATCAATTCGGCGCCAAACACGCGTGAGTCATGGTCGGCAACCACCAGGAATACGGTGTCTTGCCAGTAATCCCGTGTTTTGGCATTTTCAAAAAACTGCCCAAGGGCATGGTCGGCATAGCGCACGGTATTTTCAACACTGGCCGGTTCACCTTGGGGCTGGATGCGGCCTGTTGGGTATTCCCAAGGGGAGTGATTGGAAACGCTGAAGGCTAGGGTAACTACAGGTTGGCCTCTGTTTTCATCTTCTTGCAGCAGCCTGTCAAGTTGATTGAACATGTCTTCATCACTGTAACCCCAGGTTCCCTTGAATTGCGGATTCTTGAACGAGGAGCCATCAATAACCTCCTTGAAACCGTTACCCAGGAAAAACCCTTTCATATTATCGAAATGGGCTTCTCCACCGTACAGGAAACGGGAATGATAATTGTATTGCTGCCCCAATGCGTCGGCGATGGTAAAAAAACCGGTTTGGGCGTTGGGCAGTTTGAAAACCGATTGTGTAATTGTGGGTGGAAAACCGGCAGACAGGGCTTCAAGTCCACGAACGGAGCGGGTACCGGTTGCGTAAGCACGCAGAAAACTCCAGCCTTCCTGGTAGAGTTTGTCCAGATTGGGTGTCAGGCATTCGCCACCCAGGGTTTTGACATACTGGGCGCCCAGGCTTTCTTCAACGATAATAACGATGTTTCGGGGTGTGGCCGGGTGATTGCCAGCCACTTGCCTGTGCATGGTGGCTATGGTATCTGAATACTGGGCAGCGTGGATGTCCGCTGCTTCACGCACTATCCGGTTCATTTCATCTGCCGGCATTTTTCCATATACATCTTCAGCCGACATCTCGTATTTCATTGCATAAATCGCGTATAAAAGGCTGTAAATGGAATTGAGTGCCAGACTGTTAACCAGGCCATCTCCGGCAAAGGCGACGGTTGATGGATTAATGGGTCTTTTTTTTAACGTGCCACGAATGCACAGGAAAGAAAGCAGCGTATAGGAAAATGATTCGACGATTCGAAGCCAGACAGGCCCCAGATCTTCAGGAGTAAAACCAAAAAAAAGTGACTTGGCCATGGTTGCCATTAAGCCAAAAAGCAGCAACCCGCCTGCCAGCACTCCCTTATAACCACGCCACAACATCCCAAAGACTTCCTTGGGGTGTTTCAGGTATTCAATAAATAAACGGTTGGGGCGGGTATCGTATTCGGTAATAAATTGCGGTGTGGCAATTTCCATGAAAGCAGACAACAGCCACCAGAATGTAAACCAGGTGGCGGTAATGGTCAGAAACAGGGGGCTGTTTTCCAGCCATGGCATCAGTAGGGCGGGTAGTGAGGCGTAGGTGGCGATCTGGTTAAGGTCTATGCGTAATCCACCCAGGAGAATAGGCCACAGCCCCTTGGCCTGTTGTACCCGTTGATGTTGCCAGGTCATTAACAACAGGCGACTAAGGGTGAAAAGGGCGAATAGAGCCACAATAAACGTAATTAACTGAATTCTCAAATCTTAACCTGCATGACAAATCCTGATGGGGATTCAGGAGGATTGATTGGGTTTGGCCATGTGTGAATGGTAGATTTAATGCCGTCAATCAAATATCAATTAAATATCAAGAAAATATCAAAATATTTATCTGGGAACGGGTAGGTGGTTCAGGCTCTTGCATGGATTTGCAGCAAATATATTTCATAAAGTCAGGATGGGCATATAATGGTTTTTTTTGAACCTATGAAAATTAAAGCGCTAAAAATGAGTATTGCCCATTCTTTGCAGAAAACTTCCGGTAAGCATCATGAGATTCGTGTCCCTCCCTTGCCAAAAGTAATGCTGGAACCCGTTGTTCGCATGGCTCTGTTGGAAGATCTTGGCAGGGCGGGTGATTTAACCAGCAACAGCATTATCCCACCGCAAACCCAAACAACCATGAATCTGGTGGCCCGTCAGACGGGAGTCCTGGCCGGTCTTGACCTGGCTTGCCTGGCCTTTGAGCTGCTTGATGAAAATATCAAGGTCAGCATTCATCGCAACGATGGTGCCCGCTTGAATCCCGGTGATCTTGTTGCCAGTATTTCAGGCCCGGCAGGAGCCATTCTGAGCGCAGAGCGTACGGCACTTAATTTTCTGGGGCATTTAAGCGGAGTTGCAACGGCAACGGCTTCCATTGCTGATGCCATTCGTGAGTATGGCACCAAGGTAACCTGTACCCGTAAAACCTTGCCAGGCTTGCGGGCCTTGCAAAAATATGCGGTACGGGTTGGTGGTGGCAGCAATCATCGCTTTGGCCTGGATGATGCCGTATTAATCAAGGACAATCATATTGCCGTGGCAGGCAGCTTGCGTGAAGCCGTTTTAAGGGCGCGCGCCAATGTAGGGCATATGGTCCAAATTGAGCTGGAAGTGGATACCCTGGAACAATTGGCCGAAGCGCTGGAATTGGGGGTGAATGTCATTCTTCTTGACAACATGAATCCTGACATGCTGAAAAAAGCAGTTGCCCTGGTGGATGGGCGTGCCGTTACGGAAGCCTCAGGCAGAATCAATGCGCAAACGGCACCTGCCATTGCCCAAACCGGCGTTGACCTGATAGCCGTTGGCTGGATTACCCATAGTGTGTCTGTTTTTGATTTCGGGCTTGATGCGGTTGAATAAAGCTTAAAAGGAAATTTGTACATCATGTCCGGGCAAACTGTGCTTCAAGTGATTCAGATGGGTGTTCCCCCTGAAGAGGTTCGTGCTGTTTATGGTGAACAGTACCAGTGGTTTCAGTCGGCACTGTTCAAGGAACCCAATCCCTTGTCGTTGGATCTTCGTGTTACCAGGCCCGATTTGGGTGAGGTGCTTCCAGAACCGGATGCTTTTGATGTGGCGGTGATTACCGGATCCTGGTCCATGGTTACAGACCGGCTTGAGTGGAGTGAGCGAACTGCTGAATGGGTAAGACAGGTCATTGCGCAAGAGCGGCCCTTGCTGGGGGTATGTTATGGTCATCAGCTTATGGCTTATGCCATGGGTGGAGTGGTTGACTATCACCCTAATGGCCCCGAGATTGGTTGCAAGCCTGTCAGCCTTAATCCTGCGGGTCAGGCAGATCTGTTTTTTTCCTGTTTCCCGCAACAGTTTCAGGCTCATCTAACTCATTGGCAAAGTGTGTTGCAAGTGCCATCCGGTGCTGTCGTTCTGGGCTCGTCCGAGCATGATTCCCACCAGATCATTCGTTATGCAAAAAAGGCCTTGTCGGTACAGTTCCACCCCGAATTTATGGAGGAATTGATGCGACATGTTA
>CAZPNE010000125.1:0-4798 GCA_964588255.1 uncultured Advenella sp.
TCGCAAGCAGGTGGATGCCGCGATTGCCCCGTTGTGCCTGATGGAGGAAATGCAGGCCCAGGGTATTTTGGATCGCTCGCAATTTCAACTGTTGCACCCGGTCAATAATCAGAGCGCTTGCGCTGGCAGCACCGAACTGTTCCCGAACTGGTCCCTGGCCGCCTTACCCAATGTTCCTGACGCCTTGGCTACCCGTCTGGGTTCCCTGTTGTTACAGAATCAGCCCGACTCCTTGTTGCCAGGATGGGCTCCTGTGGTGGCTTCAACACGGGTAGAGGAAATCTTGCACAGCATTCGCCGTCATCCTTTTCAGCATTCGGTTTGGGCGGGTATTAAAGATTGGGTGGCCGAGTATAAAACCTGGGTGGGGGTTGCCTTGCTGTTTGTGTTCCTGTCTTTGCTGAATTATGCCTGGGTAAGTTGGCTTGCCTGGCGCCGGCAAAAACAGATAACGCAGGCCTATGAGCAAATGCGTGCCTATGAGCGAATGATGATGCAGGCGGACAGGTTGAATATTCTTGGTGAAATGGCTTCGGGCATCGCCCATGAGATCAATCAGCCGGTTTCAGTGATCAGGCATTATGCCGAAGGCACCCGGTATCGTCTGGATAGGCAGAAAACGAATGCGGAATTAATACCTGTGCTGGACAAGGTTATTGAACAGGTGGAGCGCATTACACAAATTATTGAGAATCTGCGTAAGTGGGTCAGGTCTGATCGTCATTACCAGAGTGTGGCGGTCAATATTTCCCAGGCGGTGGGCAAAAGCGTGCAGTTTGTCCGCATGCAAAATAACAGGCACTCCATGAGCATACAGATCAATATTCCGGACGATCTGGTTCTATTTACCGTACCTAGTGTGATTGAGCAGGTATTGGTGAACAGCCTGCTTAATTGCTGGCAACAGCAAGCAACACAGGTTGATATTGCGATCCGGTATTTTGATGCCTCGTTTCTTGGCATTACGATCACGGATAATGCAGGCGGCTTCGCCCAGGAACAGCTTGATTTCCCATTCGTTCCCTTTAGAACCAACAAGGATCAGGGACTTGGATTGGGGTTGGTGATTTGTGAACGTTTAATGCGCGTGATAGGGGGCAGTTTGTTATTGGATAACCGCAGTGATGGCGTTGCGGGCGCCATCGTAACGTTAAAATTGCCACTTAAAGAAAATACGATAAGCCAGAAGGAATCAACGCTTCATGATGAAAATTGAGACGCTGCCTATTCATATTGTGGATGATGATGCTTCGGTCAGGGAGGCCTTGCGGTTTTTGCTGCAAAGCCTTGGTTATGATGCCCATACCTGGCCTGATGGGCGGTCATTTCTGGATGAGGCGGAAATTGGCAAAGGAGGCGTTGTTATCCTGGATATTCGTATGCCCCATTTAAGCGGGCAGGAGCTTTACCAGCATTTAATTGAAGCTAAAAGTACCCTGGCCGTTATCATTCTTACCGGTCATGCCGATGTGCCCATGGCCGTTGAAATGTTGAAGAAAGGGGTGGTGGATTTTTTGCAGAAACCGGTTGCCTTGGCCCAGATGGCGACAGCCCTTGAGAATGCGCTGGCACAGGCAGAGCGGAATTTGCTTTGCTGTCGCTTGCGGGGGCTTTATGCGTCTTTGTCGCCACGGGAAAAACAGGTGACCGAACTGGTCTTGCAGGGTAAAACGAACAAGATGATTGCTGATGAACTGTACATTGCCGTGCGTACGGTAGAAGTCCAGCGGGCCAGTGCCATGCAGAAAATGCAGGTGGATAACCTGCCCGAATTTGTGCGGGCAGTTAATCAGGCGTGCATGAATAAATAAAACGTAGGCAAGAAGGGGCATGCCACCTCTTCTTGCCATGATGGGCAGACTTAATACTTGATGCTCAACCTTGCCCAGGCAGTTCGGCCAGGTTCGTTGATACGGGTGTTGGCGGCATAGCCAAATGCGCCGACACCCGCCAGGTTAAGGTGTTCGCTGTAGGTTTTGTCAAACAGGTTGTCGATGCCTACGGTAAGTTTGACCCGGTCATTGAACGCATAGCCGGCATTCAGGGCTAACGTGCCAAAACCGACACTGGGTCCAAAATCTTTGCTGGCAACGTTACCGTGGTTGGTGGCATATCGTTTTTGCGGTGCCACCAGGCGCCATAAGGCACCGGCCGACCAGATTCCGTCATCATATTGAACACTAAGGCGTGTTTCAAGCGGCGGGATTTGCGCCATGGGGCGGCCGTCATCACTGTTTTTGCCCCAGGCATAGGCTAAAGTGCCGTTTAGCTTGAGATGGTCGGATACCTCATACGAGGCACCCATTTCTGCGCCCATAATGCGGGCATTAACATTACGTACTTGTTTAACGCCGCCACCTAATGAAGCATAGTCAAACAGGATGAAATCCTTCACATAGCCAACATAGCCGGAAAGCCAGGCTTCCAGGTGTTCGCCTTTGTATTGGGCACCAAAATCAAGCTGGCTTGTTTTTTCGGGCTTGATGCCTCTGAAGGCATTGACTGAACCCTCGGGCCCGGCACCGGGAGAGACCAGTTCCCAGAAATCAGGGAAACGCTCGACATGGCCAAGTCCCGCATAAATAGTGGTGGAAATATCGTGAAGGTCATGTTCGTAGCGGATAAAGCCGCTGGTGAGCGTGTCGTCACGTTTATAGTCTTTGCTTGGCGAGTTTGCCCGGTAATCTTTGGCGGTTGCCTGGTCAAGGCGCAGGCCGCCAATCAGCCTGCCTGATTCGGACGTTTGCCAGGTAAGTTCGCCAAATATGCCGGTATTGCTGAATTTGGCATTGTCTTGCCAGGGCATTTCGGTGGCGGAAATCCATGTCATTCCCTGACGGGCAAACTTGCGTAGTTCATGTTTGCTTTTCTGGAAATCAAGACCGGTTACCAGGCTTAAATTGTCATTGAAGCGGAAAGTGCCTGCTAGCCTGCCTCCCCATGTCGTGCGCCTTGGGTTGGATTCCATTTTCATGGTGTAGGGTCTCATGCGGAAATTGTCCATGACATGATCGGCCTGGTTGTAATAAAGTTGTGCTTCAAATTCATCAAGAAAGGTACCTATATTCTGCTTTTTAAAACGCAGCCCATAGCTTGTACGCTTGAATGTTGTACCGTCCATGCTGCGGGTCGCGTAGGCTGCCTTGGCATCACCGGTACCTGCGGTTAATTCAAGAAGGGTGTTTGCATCGGGGGTGATGCCCAGTGAAAGATCGGTATTCCATTTGTCCCAGCGGGAGTGAACCTTGTTGCCATCGCCATCTTTGTAATCTTGGGCGTGTGAGTGGTTGGCGGTCACACGGGCGTAGAATTTGTCATTGCCCGCTTCAAGGTCGGCAGCCTGGTCATTCCTGCCCCATGACCCCCCCACTAAAGATCCTTCAAAATTAATGTTTTTACCTTCTTCAAAAACGGGAGGATTCCGGTCAAAGCGTACGGTTCCTGCCGAAGCGCCTGGCCCCCATATAACGGTTTGAGGGCCTTTTACAACGGTAAGTTCATCAAAGTTCTCGGGCGCAATGTATGAGCCGGGGTTGTCCATGCGGCCACCGCAGGCGCCAGGCATATTGGAGCCATTGGCCAGCATATTGATGCGTGACCCGAACATGCCGCGTAAAACGGGGTCGCCATTGGAGCCGCCATTGCGCAGGGCCGAAAAACCGGGAATGGTTTTGAGGTAGTCGGTGGCGTCACTGGCGGGAATGGGCTGGCGGGGCAGTTTGGGATTGGTGGTATAGGTTAGCGGGAAGTCTGGAGCGACCTGTGTAACCAGGATGGTTTCAAGCTGGGTAACCTTGGCTGTGTTTTGTGCCAAGACCGGTTCAGTTATGGCCAGAAGCAAGGCGGATGAAAGCAGGGTATAGGTAAAAGCGGGGTAATTGTTAAAGGACTTCATGTTTCTGTACTTTTTAATAATTAAACAAACATCGCTTCACGTTGCCAAATAAAGTACACAGCACAAGATACTTGCGCAAAAAAATGGGCAAGATCAGGGCGGATATATATTAAGCAAGGTTATGCAGAATAACGATGGGAAGAATCAGGAAAGTACAGAAGGCGGGGCACGCGGGCCCAAAGGGGAACCGCGGATATTGAAAACTGGATAGTGGATGCTTTTGAATGAAAACGGTCTGGCAGTGGCCGGTTTGGTGATAACCGGATCAGGCACCGTAGGCGGATCAATGAAAAACTGCTGCGCCAGGATGCCATAAGGACATTCGTTGGCAATCGTGGTTTCAGTGTCGGGTGGGCTGGGCTCGCCAATGGGAACCTGAATGGTATAAAAGCCATGTTCAGGATTGCAGATGGTCAGGGTCATGAACCCCGATGCCGCAGCATTGGATGCCGGCATATAACCAATGGGAATGAGACTGCGCAATACCAAGGCAAACAACAGAAAACAGGCGGCCATGCGTGCTTGCTGGTGCGATGTCTTGTTATGTGATTTTAAGGTATTGGGCATCGTTGGATTCTAATAATGCCCATACTTGGCGTCAATTAATGAGCCGGTTTTGAATGATTGCCATGATCTAAATCAAACATGATGTTGTCATTTGTCATCATAGTTGAATTATCAATCATTGAAAACGCTAAATGGCCAGGCAATGCAGTGTGTTCCCTGGCCTTATAATAAAAAATTACATAACCGTGGCTTCGGGTTCTGCCCCGATAATTTCCTTGATGGAATTGTTTTCACCCATGATGGCCACTTTGGGCTGGTGGTTTACGGCTTCATTGGCATCAACATAAACATAAGACATGATAATGACAATATCGCCTTTCTGGACCAGGCGGGCTG
>CAZPNE010000126.1:0-4790 GCA_964588255.1 uncultured Advenella sp.
AAGACCAGGTTGAAACATTCATGCAACAACCCTATGCCGTTGATGCCATACGGTTGCGCCGCTGGGATGATCTGGCCAAAGTGCCTGGACAACCCACGCCTGACCTTGCTCATTTCCTGAGCATTGTGGCCAATACTCAGGAAATCCACGCACTGGAAAAACAATAATATTGCCCGCCAGGCAGTCATTGTTCTCTTTGTGAAACAATGTGACCCATTTTGCCGGCTTTTCAAGACGGGTGTATTGTGTATAGTGGACTAATACGATTAGTCCACCCATTTCAGGTATTGCAACCATCCCCATCTAGGTAAAGCATACCGGCAAGGAGCAAAACATGAACACCAGCCACAGCACCGTTACCCACCCTCGTGGGGTAGAGCATATTATTGCCGGCCAGCCCACCTCTGATGGTGCGGGCGTTAAACTGACCCGGGTTCTAACCCAAAACCTGCAACGCCGCCTTGACCCATTCCTGATGCTGGACAACTTTGGCAGCGATAAGGCCGATGACTACATTGCCGGTTTCCCAGACCATCCTCACCGTGGTTTTGAAACCATTACCTATATGATTGCCGGGCGCATGAAACACCGTGACAGCGCCGGAAACGAAGGCTTGCTGGAGAATGGCGGCGTTCAATGGATGGTAGCGGGCAAAGGCGTCATCCACTCTGAAATCCCTCAACAGGAAGAAGGTCTCATGGAAGGCTTTCAACTTTGGCTAAACCTGCCTGCCCGGGACAAGATGATCCAACCCTGGTACAAAGATATTAAAGCCGGAGAACTGCCCAAATTCAGGTCGCCGGAAGGTGTTGACGTAACCGTGATTTCCGGCAGCAGCCATGGTGTCGCCGGTGCGGTCACCCGTGAAGTAACCGAGCCGCTTTATCTTGACCTGAATATGCCGGCCGGCAGCCGTTTCGTGCAACCCCTGCCCGCCACTCACAATGCCTTTGTCTATGTTTACCGTGGTGAAGTGTCGATTGAAGGAAAAGCGGTGCCGGTACAGCGCATGGCAATCCTTGAAAATCAGGCTCAGGCCGATGGGGTAGTGATTCAAGCCAGTGCCGATGCCCGGGTACTGCTAATTTCAGGCCAGCCACTGAATGAACCCATTGCCCAGTATGGGCCTTTTGTCATGAATACCCAGGAAGAGCTTTATCAGGCCCTGCAGGATTTTCGTGACGGCAATTTTGGCGAAACGGTACCCTAAGACATAGGGCGAACCAGCGACTTTGCCATAACCGGATGGCAGACAACACATCGGCCTGACCATGGAAAGAAGTTACATTTTCAATGCTATGATAGGCAAAGTCGCAAATCCTTCGCCCTATAACAATTCCAGAGCAATCAAAGCACGATGAAAAACGGCAACAATTCTTCTTCAGGCAATTCATTTAACAATACGCCGGGCCGCCCCGGCACGCCCAGGCTGCCACAGCGTAAGTTCTGGCTCATCATCCTGCTGGTCCTGGCCGTCAATTATCTGGCAACGCAATGGTTTTTACCTGGTGCCGATCAGGCGGTTCCTGTCCCCTACACCACGTTCAAAGAACAGGTTACCAAGGGCAATGTCCAGTCCATTCACAGCCAGGGCCAACTCATACAGGGGCAATTCAACAGTCCGGTCAGTCTGCCTTCTGACGAAAGCACTACCCGGCAAACCACGGCAGAGCCGCCACGTAATGTCACTGCATTTTCCACCGTAGTGCCAGACTTCGCCGATCCGGGGCTTGAGTCCTTTCTGGCCAACCATAATGTCACCATCAGCGCGTCGCCAATCCAGACCGGCAGCTCCCTGACAAACCTGCTGTTTGGCTTTGGCCCGGTACTGCTTATTATCTTCTTTTACGTATGGCTTTACCGGCGTGCCTCAAAACAGGCCGGCGGCGCACTGGGCGGTGGCATGTTTGGCCTGGGTAAAAGCAAGGCCCGCCGCTATGACCACGAGCAAGATAAAAAAATCACGTTTGAGGATGTCGCCGGCATTGATGAAGCCGAAAACGAACTGGTTGAAATTGTTGATTTCCTGAAAAACCCCAAGAAATACAGCGCGCTGGGTGCGACTGCCCCCAGAGGCATATTGCTTGTGGGCGCACCGGGCACCGGCAAGACACTGCTTGCCAAAGCCGTTGCCGGCGAGGCCCAGGTTCCCTTTTTCTCCATGAGCGGCTCCGAATTTGTTGAAATGATTGTCGGTGTGGGCGCGGCCCGTGTACGGGATCTGTTCAAACAGGCCCGTGAACACGCACCCTCCATCATTTTCATCGATGAAATCGACTCGATCGGCCGTGCCCGCGGCCAGGCCGTACTAGGCGGTGCCAGCGAACAGGAACAAACTCTCAACCAGATCCTGACGGAAATGGACGGGTTTTCAGGCAAGGAAGAAGTCATTGTGCTGGCCGCCACCAACCAACCCGACATCCTGGACAAAGCCCTGTTAAGGGCCGGTCGCTTTGATCGCCGGGTCGTAGTGAACCTGCCCGACAAAATCGGCCGCGAAGCCATTTTGCAGGTGCATACCCGCGACAAACCCCTGGCACAAGACGCGGATTTAATGGAAGTGGCCGCCTCTACACCTGGTTTATCGGGGGCAGACCTCAAGAACCTGAGCAATGAAGCAGCCCTGCTGGCGGCCAAGCGTGGACAAAGTGAAATCTATCTGAAAGACTTTATCGATTCCCTTGAGAAAATCATTCTGGGTCCCGAACGACCCATTATCCTGAGCCCTGCCGACCGTGAACGAATTGCCTATCATGAAAGTGGGCATGCCATTCTTGGACTGGTCGTCCCTGGTGCCGATCCCGTCAACCGGGTATCCATCGTACCTCGTGGCCAAGCCCTGGGCGTTACCTACCAGCGTCCACCGGCAGACCGCTACAACTACCCCGAAGCCTATTTGCGGGCACGTATTATTGGCATGCTGGGCGGACGGGCTGCCGAAGAAATCGTTTATGGCACCAAAACCACCGGTGCTGAAAATGACATTGAACAGGTAACCGACCTGGCACAAAACATGGTTACACGATGGGGCATGAGTGAAAAACTGGGTATGGTGAAACTGGCTGCCCGCCAAAACCCCTATCTGGGTATGGGACAGCGACAGCTTGAATCCGTCAGCGAACAGACCGCTGCCCTGGTTGATGAGGAAGTGCATAAAATCATCAATGACAGCCATGAACAGGCCAAGCAGCTACTACGTGACCATCGCCAGCAACTGGATGACCTGGTGGCGGCCCTGCTGGAACGCGAAACCCTGGACGAACAGGAAATCCTGAATGCTACCGGTCTGCCGCCAGCCCCCGCCCTGAAAGATTTACCCAACCAGGCCAAGCTGGAAAGTTGAAACTAAAAACATTTACCGGCAAGAAACTATTGAAAACAGGCCAATACACCCAATACAATAAGCCAGGCAGGAAAATACATCTGAACCACCTGATATTTCCCTTTATTTTCCTATCCTTAACAAAAAACGACAAGTATGGTATAATGATTTACTGTCGTTGTTATGATGACGTCATATTAGACGGGCATCATTAACATAACCGCTCATTCTAAAGTATTAATCTTTTAATATTTAAAGAATCCAACCCTGAACCTGATTAACCTCAGGCAGCTATACGTTATACATCTTTTCCCATTGCGGAAAAAACGCTACATCCCGATATCCGCCAGCGCCACAGCGCCTATCCATGTATACCGCTTGTTTAAGCTAACGGCCAAGGCCGTGTATGCATGTTACTTTTCAATCACACAGGAGATTAATCTATGGCCAAAGAAGCATTAATAGAAATGAATGGCTTGGTAACCGAAGTACTACCTGACTCCCGCTTTCGCGTCACACTGGATAACGGCCATTTGCTTATTGCCTACACCGGTGGAAAAATGCGCAAACACCATATCCGTATCCTGGCCGGTGACAAAGTGTCACTTGAAATGTCACCTTACGACATGAACAAAGGCCGCATTACCTTTAGGCACCTGCCTGGTCGCCCTGCAAACGGTGCAGCCACAACCCACAATAACAACAAATCACGCAACCGTCGCTAGAACCTTGTCAACAGTTTAAACCCACATGTTTTTAAACCGGTTTTAAACCAACAACAAACCTCCGTTAAAAAACGGAGTTTGTTTGTTATTCAGGCGGTATGACCGAAACGGTTCAGCGTACCATCTTGCATTAACAGCCAGACACCAACATCCCGCAATTGATTCACGACGGTTTTAATATCATCCAATGACATGACTGAGAATGCGGTTGACAGGGCATCTGAGGTTGTCGCATTGGGTGCACGCACTGAAACACTGAGATACGCTGGCTGGCAGGCACCGGTGACAGGATTGAACAGATGGGTAAATTTACCCGCATCATCAAGTGTCGTGCCATAACCCCCCGAGGTAGAAAGCGCCTCATTTTTCAGGGGTAATGTTGCCAGGATCCGCCCTGCATGTTCAGGGTTACGGATACCGGCCTTCCAGTCTGGCCCACTCTCGTTCACATCCAGCCCACGTATTTCCCCCATGTCCACCAGCGCCCGATCCAGTCCGGCCTGGCGCAGCAGCTGCGTGACACGGTCGGTAATGTAACCCTGTGCAATGCCATTCAGGGTCAAGGCCATTCCCGGCATCAGGAATCCGGCACGCCGGTCTTCAAGATAAATCTGGCGATGATTAACCAGGCCCAGCACACGCCTGATTTCTGCCGCATCGGGTTCATGGGTTGCGCCCGGATTCCGGGTAAAATGTTCGGCATACAATTTCCACAAAGACTGTACGCTAGGATCAAACGCACC
>CAZPNE010000127.1:0-4744 GCA_964588255.1 uncultured Advenella sp.
GGCAATCCGCATCACGATGCGCCTTTCAAGTTCATTTATTTCGTTGGTTTCTTCTTCCGCCAGCAAGCCGCGACAATTTAATTGAACAATATGCTTGTCATCGGCATCACGGTAGCATTCCAGTATTTGACGGACCAGTTTACGCAGGCGCAGTTCAGGCAAGTCGTTGTGCGACTCATCGGCAACGGCTTGCAATGCCTGATCCAGCTCTTCCAGATGTGAGCGGATAATATCAAAGATCAAAGCACTTTTACTGGGGTAATAGTGGTAAAGAAGTGCTTTGGAAACCTTACTGCGGGCAGCAATTTGTGACATGGAAGCTTTTTCCATGCCCAATTCTGCAAAAACTGCGGCAGCATTAACCAGGATGTGAAGTTGTTTTTCCTCGAAATCTGCTGCGCGGACGCGTGCCATACTGATTTACTGTCCTATAAAAATAAAAACCAAAAACGCTATTCTAGCTTACTTCTGATTGGGGATTATACCTAGACCCTACTCAGAACAACAGTATTTAGCGTTTTGGACGATTATCAATGACCCGTTTGGCTTTTCCTTCGGAACGCAAGAGCGTGCCGGGCAACGTAACATTAACGATTGTGCTGATCCCGACAATGCTTTTTATATGATGCGCCAGTTCTTTGGCCGAAAAATTCCGGGCATTTTCATCTTCGGCACCGGGCTGGCATTCCACATTGATCGTCATGCTATCCATACGCGAGCTGCTTCTGTTCAGTTCAATCTGGAAATGGGGAGCCAGGCCATGGCATTTCAGAATCTGTTCTTCGATCTGGGTAGGAAAGACATTGACCCCGCGCAGAATAATCATGTCATCACTGCGACCGGTAATTTTTTCCATACGGCGCATAGTACGTGCCGTACCGGGCAGAAGGCGGGTCAGGTCGCGGGTGCGGTAGCGGATAATTGGCAAACCTTCTTTGGTCAGGGTCGTAAAGACCAGTTCTCCTTCTTCCCCATCGGGTAAAACCTCACCGGTTTCAGGATTAATGATTTCAGGATAAAAATGGTCTTCCCAGATATGCAGGCCATCTTTGGTTTCCACGCATTCATTGGCAACACCGGGACCCATGACTTCAGACAGGCCGTAAATATCAACAGCATGCATATCAAAGGCCTGTTCAATTTCCTGGCGCATGGCATTGGTCCAGGGTTCTGCGCCGAAAATACCAATGGCCAGTGATGATTCGCGTGGATCCAGCCCCTGACGATGGAATTCATCAAGAATGGAAAGCATGTATGACGGCGTGACCATAATGATGCGGGGTTTGAAGTCTTGAATGAGTGACACCTGGCGTTCGGTCATGCCACCGGAAATAGGTACTACCGTACACCCCAGTTTTTCGGCACCATAATGCGCCCCCAGGCCTCCGGTGAACAGGCCATAGCCGTAGGCATTATGCAGGACATCACCAGGCCGGCCACCGGCAGCGCGGATGGAGCGGGCCACCAGGGTTGCCCAAACCTCAATATCATTTTTGGTGTATCCCACAACCACCGGTTTGCCAGTGGTGCCGGAAGAGGCGTGAATGCGTGTCAATTTTTCGCGTGGCACGGAAAACATGCCGAAAGGATAGGTATCACGAAGATCTGTTTTTTGGGTAAAAGGGAATTTGGCCAGATCTGACAGGGTTTTCAGATCGGATGGATGAACCCCGGCTTTATCAAAATGCGCTTTGTAAAAAGGTGAATTTTCATAAGCATGATTAAGTGTCCATTGCATGCGTTGCAATTGCAGGGCGGACAGCTCATCACGGGATGCTATTTCGATGGGGTCCAGGTCTTCTTTTCTGGGGGTCAGGTTTTCCATTTTGTTTCCTCTAGCTTTATGTTTCTTTATTGTGTTTTTGACGATGGATCAGTCAAGATTGTGTGGTGGGCAATAAGGTGCCTTTAATCGTGCGGGCATGACCGCGAAATTCGGCGATATGTTTACCGTTCTGGTTGCGAATAACAACGTCATAGAGCCCGCTGCGGCCCTGTTTGCTGATTTCACGGGCATATGCCGTCAATTCGTCGTTTTCAAATGCCGGTTCCAGGTAGGTGATTGAGCAATGCTGGGCAACGGTGCGTTGATTATAAGTATTGCAGGCAAAAGCAAAACAGGTATCCGCAAGGGTAAAAATATAGCCGCCATGGCATGTGCCGTGGCCATTAAGCATGTGGGGCTTGATGCGCATTCGCATGCAGGCCTTGCCGGTTTCAACTTCAAGCAGTTGCATGCCCAAGTGCTGGGCGGCAAGATCGTCTTGCCACATGGCGTCAGCGCAGTCCTGGGCCAGGGTGGGGGAAAGGGTGTGATCGGACATGTTTATTTTCCTTTGAAAGCGGCTGGACGTTTTTCCAGAAAAGCGCTGACGCCCTCGGCATAATCTTCGCTGCATCCGGCCTGGCGTTGCAGCTTGCGTTCCAGCTCCAGTTGCTGGTCCAGTGTGCTGCTTGCCGCAGTCTGGATGGCCTGTTTGATCAGGCCCAGGCCGAAAGTGGGACCTTTAGCCAGTTCCCGGGCAAGTTCAGTTGCCCGGATTTGCAATTGATCATCTTCAATGACTTGCCAAATCATGCCCCAGTTGGCCGCAGTGCTCGCATCAAGTGGGGCCGCGGTTAATGCCAGCGCTTTGGCACGGGCCTCTCCGATAAGGTGGGGAAGTGTCCAGGTGCCGCCTGAATCGGGAATCAGGCCGATTTTGGAAAAAGCCTGGATGAAACGGGCGGAACGGGCAGCCAGCACAATATCGCAAGCCAGAGCCAGGTTGGCACCGGCACCGGCTGCCACCCCGTTGACAGCGCAAATGACCGGCTTGTCCAGTTCGCGGATTTGCCGTACCAGAGGGTTGTAATACTGCTCAATGGTTTCACCCAGGTCTGGTGCGGTATGGCCGTTTGCAGGGTTTCGCTCGGACAGATCCTGGCCGGCACAAAACCCCCGGCCGGCACCTGTCAGCAAAACAGCCCGCACAGCAGGGTCTTCTGCCGCCTGTGTGAGGCCTGCCCGTAATGCCAGATGCATATCGACATTGAACGAATTTAATTTGTCAGGACGGTTCAGGGTTAGATGCAAAACATGCTCTTCAAGTTTTATTGCAACACTTTCATGTGACTGAAGTCCCATGTTGTCTCCTTTAATTCGGTTTATTCAGTTGGGATTTATGGCTTTCCCGGATTTTTTTTGTATTTGATGTTCGATACTATTGCATAAACCGGCCGGTTGGTCAATAATGTGTTGAAAATAATTTCATACAGGAAAATCAGGAATGTCTAGTTTATTTGAAAAGCATGGTTCTACGCTGGAAACGGCACTTGAGGTTATCAGGCATCGCGGGTTCTGGTCTGCCTATCCGGAAATGCCCAGTACCCGTTTCTATGGGGAACATGCCAAAGAAGAGGGGCAGCAGGCCTATGATGCCCTCTTGAACAGGGATTTCAGCTTGCCCGGTCATCCCGAGCAGGGCCGGGCCGGCAATGAGCAATCCCCTTATGGTGTGGCATTGGGCATACGTTATCCGGTTGCCAGTGTGGAAACGCTGGTGAAGCAATCACGGGAAGCCGGTAATGTCTGGGCCGATACGCCCCTGGACGTGCGTATGGGGATTTGTCTGGAAATTCTTGCTCGTCTTAACAGCATGAGCTTTGAAATAGCCAATGCCGTGATGCATACTTCCGGGCAGGCTTTCCCAATGGCATTTCAGGCCGGTGGTCCGAATGCACAGGACAGGGCCCTGGAAGCACTGGCTTACGCCTGGGCGGAAATGAGTCAGATTCCCAGCCAGACCGATTGGCTCAAGCCACAGGGCAAGGCAGGTGATCTGGTCCTGGAAAAACACTGGCGCATTATTCCACGCGGCGTTTCGTTGCTGATCGGATGCCAGACATTTCCAACCTGGAACAGCTACTCGGCATTTTTTGCCAATCTGGTGACCGGCAACACGGTTATTGCCAAGCCGCACCCATCGGCCATTCTGCCTATGGCCTTAACAGTACGGGTGGCCCGCGAAGTGCTGTCAGAACAGGGCCTGCCTGCAGATGTCGTGTTATTGGCGGCTGAAGAGGATGGCATGGGCATGGCAAAACAACTGGCTTTGCATCCTGACGTGGCGCTGATTGATTACACGGGGTCAAGCGCTTTTGGACAGTGGCTGCGTACACAGGCGGCGACCCCGCTGGTGTATACCGAAGAGGCCGGTGTGAACAGTATTGTGCTGGGCTCTACCGATAACTTTGATGCCATGTGCCAGAACATTGCTTTTTCCCTGACCCTGTACAGCGGACAAATGTGTACAACACCGCAAAACCTGTTTGTGCCGCGTGACGGGATCTTGGTCAATGGCGAGCGCAAAACGTTTGATGAAGTGACCGCCGGTATCGCCAGTGCCGTGGATGCCCTGCTGGTTGATCCTGCGCGGGCGGTCATGGTTACGGGAGCCATTGCCAATCAGGCTACGCTGGAACGCGTTGCCACCATGCGGGGAGCCGGGCGCCTGATCCGTGATTCGGCTGCCTTGCCTGGCATGGAACAGGTACGTACGGCAACACCCTTGATTCAGGCTTTGGATGCCAGTGATGAAAACGTTTACGGTACCGAGTGCTTTGGCCCGGTTTCTTTTGTGATTGCCGTGGACGATGTGGAAGACGGCATACGTCGTGCCACGCAGCTGGCACGTACCAAAGGAGCGATTACAGGGGCTATTTATGAAACCGATGAAAAGCGTCTGGCCCAGGCGGTTGATGC
>CAZPNE010000128.1:0-4667 GCA_964588255.1 uncultured Advenella sp.
AACACCTCGTTAAGTTATAGGCCAGATTTTTGGCTCGGGCCAGCCTTCTGAAAAAATGTTTTCGGCAAAAATATTGCCGCCTGATTTATGTTTTAACTAAGTTTTAACTAAATTAGGCGCTTTTTGCCGTTTTAGCCTATATCGCGGCATGTACATATGCCGTCCAATAAGATAAGCCAGTTATTCTAATATGAAAATCATGTTGTTAGCAAGTTATATTGTGTATTTCCATGATAAATAAAGAGAAATATGTGGTTTTTAATCCTGTTTTTAGGCTCGCCCAATAAGTCTTCCACAAATAAATGAAATACCTATACATACAAACAGGCAGGTAAATAATGGCAGCGCGGTGTCAGTTTGCCAGCTACTGACCAGGCTGCTGGTAAGCGTGCCAAACATGAAGAGCATGCAGCCCATCAGGGCAGAAGCAACCCCCAGGCGACCTCCTTGCTCTTTTAAGGCCAGTGCTGTGGCGTTGGGGTTGATAACACCCAGGCAGGCGCTAAAGCAGAACAAGCAGATAACAAACAGGGGAAGGTTCATAAGGCCTGTCAAAGTAAGCAGCAGGCCGATGGAGCAAGATCCAAGGCCAAGCAACAGGGCTTTTTTTAGAACAGTCAGGGAGGCATGTTTACGCAGCATGCGAACGCTGATTTGTGAGCCCAGGATGAGTCCTCCGGCATTCAGGCCAAAATAGAAGCCGAAGTATTCAGGGGCAATGTCAAACTGGGTAATGAAGATAGTGGGTGAAGAGGCAATGAAGGCAAACAAACCGGCCATGCCCAAGCCGCCGGAAAGGGCAAAGGCCATGAAGTTGCGATGGCGTAGTAATCCGAAATAGTTGCCACTAATGGTTTTTGCATTTAGTTTGACTGCATTTTCAGGTTTAAGCGACTCTTCAAGCTTGATGATACAAAGTATCATTAACAGTATGGCTACGACCAGCATAACGGCAAACAAACCGCGCCACCCAATAACGGGTCCCAGAAAACTGCCTGCCATGGGTGCAAGTACAGGTGCCAGCCCCATGATTAACATGAGCAATGAAAGGGCATGGGCCGCCTCTTGGGTGCTATAGTGATCCCTGATAACGGCTCTGGGGATGACAATGCAGGCAGCGGCACCAAAAGCCTGAAGCGTGCGCGATACCAGGAGCATTTCAAAAGAGGGGGCAAGGGCACAGCTTATGGTGGCAAGTAGGTACAGGCCAAGCCCGAAAAGCAGTGGTTTTTTTCTGCCGTAACGATCGGTGACAGGGCCGATGAAGAGCTGGGCCACAGACAGGCCTAGCAGATAGGAAGAAACAGTGAGCTCGATTTCGTGTGATGATACTTGCAAATCCTGGGCAATGTCCGGGAAGGTGGGCAGATACATGTCGATGGTGATGGGCCCCAGTGCCGTAATCAGGGCCATCAGGATCAGCCAGAACGGTATCTTATTACCAAGACTTTCTTTTTGCATAAATAACTTTCCAATACCAGACATGTAAAAAAATTGCGCAGATCAGCAGGCTCAGGCTGCACATGACCCATAAGCTGGAAACCCCAACGGGTGCGCCCGGTGTGAGCAGATTGTTCAGGGGCCGTAAAAAGCCAATACCGTTGCCAAAACCGAAGTACCAGCCTCCGGCCAGTCCCAGTCCCAATAACAACACGGTTTGCAGCATGAAAGGGACGGTAGCGATTTTATAGGCGCGAAGAATGTAAGAAATCATGCATTGCATGGCATCGGAAAAATGCAGCAGGGGAATAATACTCAGCAAGGCACCGGCCACCAGGGCGACCTGGGTGTCTGACGTGTAAGCCTTGATAATAAGCGGTTTGCCCAGTAAAACAACGGTAATGCTGAGGCCTACACCGATCAGGCTCAGAAACAGTCCGCTAATGGCGATCTGATGGGCAAAACGGAAATTTCTGGCCCCCACTGCACTGGCAGCCAGGGAAGAGGTGGCGATGCCCAGTGACAGCGGCATCATGTACAAAATAGACGTCATGTTTGATAGTATTTGGTGGCCACCGGATACAAAGGTGCCTTCCCGCGCTGCCAGCAGGGCCATAAAGGTAAACGCGCTGACTTCTACCAGATAAGAGCCCCCCATGGGAATACCCAGTTTCAGGATTTCTGCCAGGTATTTGCGTTGTGGACGGCCTAACGTCAAATTGAATTGACGGTAAAAGGGGTTGTTGAACAGAATCCACAGGCCAGCGAAGAACATCAGCCACGAGACGATGGCCGTGGATGTGCTGGCACCTGCGCTACCCATTGCGGGCAGGCCGAACTGGCCAAAAATAAGCAACCAGTTCAGGAAGGCCTTTAAAACAATACTGAACAGATTGATCTGCATGACCAGTTTGGGTTTCTGGACGGCAGTGCATAAGGCATAAACCGCCCGGAACATCAGGGACGCTGGCAGGGCAATAAAAATAATACGCAGGTAAATGCTGACTTCCTGGCGCACATGTGCGGGTACGTCTCCGGACATGGATAACCAGACTTCAGGAAATAGCAGAACCAGGCCGCCCAATAATGATAGCGTGAACGATAGCCATAGGCCCTGCCCCCAGAGACGGCCAATTTCTTCTTTTTTACCTGCCCCTAATAATTGGGCGCAGATGGGGATCAGGGCATGCACCACACCCATTAACCCAATGTTGACCGTAAGGAAAATGGAGGTGGCCAGTGCCATGGCCTGTAGCGAATCGGGGCTGAAGTGCCCCAGCATCATGCTGTCCATGACGGCAAAGGCAATGCCTGCCCATTGGCTGATCAGGATCGGCCAGGCTTGTTTCAGGATATAGCCAAGACCACCCGAAAAAGACAGTCCGGCTTTGGTGTCAATTGACATGAAAACTATTTATCCAGACGTAAAAGCAGGAAGATTTCATCTCGCTCGGATCTGCGTGAGCCTTGCCAAAGGATGCGGGCATTGTCGGTATAAGGCAGGGTTTTTTCTTCCAGGTGTTCACGTGTGGTTTGAAGCAGAACCAGTTTGCAGGCCGCGTCATAAGTAAAGGTAATGTTGTCAAATACCCGTAAGGCGGCACGTTGTCCCATGCCAAAACCTTGCTCGCGGACACAGTCGCCCGGTTTTACATGGGTCTCCAGGGCTTGTGCAATCTCTTGGGAAACCTGATCGTAGCTACGGTTGTAGTTAATGGCGGGTAGCCATAGCAGTGCCAGCAGTAACCAGGAGCAAGTCAGGCCGGCCGCAGATAAGATCAGGCCTCGCCATAATGCCTGTGGATTGACACGCAGTCGCCATGACACCATTGAAAACCAGAGTATGCAGACCACGATAGAGGCAATGACAGCCAGCGGTGAGATTTGTGGATCATAGCCGGTTAACAGGCGGGTAATGTTGTGGTTGATTTGTTGTGGCCAACCAAAATGCAGGGCAATCCATCCAAGCCAGACGGCAATCATGGACAGGGACAGGATCATGATAGAGAACCAGTCCTGGGTATTGATAATGTCACGACGCAGGGTTGGAATTGACATGGCGGCCAATACTGCAAACGGAACAGTCAGCATGGCATATTCGGCTTCAAAGGCGTTTTCTACCAATGCAATGGTTAGGAAACTGCCTAAGGCCATACTGCCTGGGATGAAAATATGGGGTGCCCTGAACCACTTGCGCCAATTCCAGAGGGCGATCAGGGCAAAGGGCCAGGTAGGCCAGGTAAACCAGAGCAGGTCCCTGAGTGATTTGAAGAAGAACCGGGGGCTGCTGAAACCAAACGAAGCGTAATTCCAGTATAGCCAGCTTGAGGTCCAATAAGGATTGCTTGTCTTGGCGGGAATGAACCAGGCCAAAAAGCAGCTTGCGCCTAGTAAAACGGTAATCAGGAAGGCCAGTTTGTCACGGCTTGTGTAAACCGGGGAAACCAGGGCGCAGGCAATCATGAACAAAATGGGCGTGGCGCCAATAAAACCGTGGGTAAGCAGGGTGCCGCCCAACGTTAGGCCAAGAATAACGCTGCCCTGGATGGGGTGGTCCAGCATTCTGGCCAAGCCATAAAAGGCGATGGAAAACAAGGCCAGCAACAGGGGGAACGAGGAAGTTTCGTGAATGGGGATAATGATGCCAATCGTTGCAATAATGAACAGGAATGCAACATCGGCAAGCATGCGGCCATAATCGCGCGGGTGTGGCTCGCCACCAAATGGCAGGGGCAGTGGCTGGCATTCAGGGCGTCGTGCCAGCAAGTAGGTGCCGTGCCATACCCCCCATAAAAGCAGGAAGAAATAAAGAATATTGGGCAGGCGTGCGGCTGTGATTTGCGCACTTAACGGGTCTGTGAACAGGCCAAATAAAGGGCTGAAAATGGCAATGGAAATGGCGCCAACCCAGGTGATTAGCGGGCCTTCCTGGGCAAAGGCAAAATTGCCAATCTGGGGTAACAGCCATGCCGATTCGTGATAGGCATCCAGCATGGTAGCCAAGCCAGTCAAGTCATCGGTTTTCCAGGGATGACGAAAAAAAAGCCCTGCAAAAATATACAGCACCCCGACAATCAGCAAAGCTACGCGTGGAAGCTTGCGTGTGGCCGGTTCAGTAAGGCGGGCTGGGGTGGTTTGTTGGAGTAAAGACACGGAGTGCAGAATATTAGTCGTGTTGGATTTAGCAATCGGATTGAGGCCTATTAAACCATAAAAAAAGCAGCCTT
>CAZPNE010000129.1:0-4628 GCA_964588255.1 uncultured Advenella sp.
GTGCACCTGCCTCATTATTTTGCGTATCTTCCCGGCCATTCCTGTTTATCTCGACAGGTGCCAGGATTTCAGGTGTATGTCCCGGGGCCTTGTCGTCCGGGTTTGCGGGAATCTCTGCCGGGAGCACCAGATCGGGAGAAATCTCTTCCTGTTGTTCCAAATCCTCAAGATTGGGGGTGTACTCGGGAATATTCGCCCGTTCGGGCGCCAGCCAGTAATCAAAAACCTTACGGGCAATAGGTGCTGCCACACTGGAACCCCAGCCACCATTTTCAACAATCAGGGCAACGGCAATCTGGGGATTTTCAACCGGTGCAAACCCCATATACAAGGCATGATCATGCAAGCGTTTGTTAAGCGCTTCGGCCTTGTATTTGGTGCCCTTCAAACTAAACACTTGGGCAGTACCCGTTTTACCGGCTGAATCATAACCGGCACCGGCAAAAATCCTTCTGGCCGTCCCTTTGGCATTCACCTCGGCCAATGCCGACTTGACCAGATCTATATGTTCTTGTGACACATCCACCGTGTACTCGGGCTCCGAGACGGTTTGCTCCACTTTTTTCAGTACCGGATTTTCTATCCAGTTAACCAGGTGCGGCTTGGTGTACACACCATTTGCCGCCAAGGTTGATGTTGCCTGCGCCAGCTGGGTAATGGTCAGCGAGTTGTAGCCCTGCCCGACAGAAACCGAAATGGTATCGCCCGGGATCCATTTTTGCTGGGCTGGATTCTTGAAGGCATTTTTCTTCCATTCCCGCGAAGGCAGAATCCCTTTTTTCTCATGCATTAAATCAATGCCGGTTTTCTTGCCAAAACCAAATTGCCGGGAAAAATCATGCAAGGCATCTACGCCAATCAAGGGACCCAGGCCAAAAAAGTAAGTATCCGAAGACACCACAATCGCCTTGTGCATATTGGTTGGCCCATAGGCCGCACCACCAGCATTACGAAAACGTTGTCCACCATATTCAAAAAAACCCGGATCGGGAATTTTGGCATTAGGGTCGCGGACGCCCAGATTCAATGCCGCCAGGGCCACAAATGGCTTATAGGTGGAACCAATCGGGAAAGTGCCGTAGATGGGACGGTCAATCAGGGGATGGTCGGGTGAATCCGACAGGCGGCGCCAGTTTTCAACGTCGATGCCATCAACAAACAGATTGGGATCGTAAGATGGCGCCGAGACATAGGCCAACACCTGCCCGTTACGCGGATCGATGGCAACCAGGGCACCACGCTGGGGATTCTTGGGGTCGTTATAAATGCCCTCGACCAGTTTTTGCAGACCCATGTCCAGCGACAGGCGCAGATTATCACCAGGAATGGGATCGGTTCTTTTCAATACCCGAACCGGCTTGCCAGAAGCGGCAATCTCCACTTCCTCCCAACCGGTTTTGCCGTGTAGCCTTTCTTCGTAACTGGCTTCAATTCCTTTCTTGCCAATGACCTCGGTACCCCGGTAATTGCCCTCAAGCCCTTTTTCTTCAAGCTGCTCCTGATCCCGCTCGGAAATTCGGCCTACATATCCAATCGCGTGGGCGGCCGACTCGCCTTCGGGATACTCGCGTACCCAGCGTGCCTTCAGGCTGACCCCCTTGAACTTGTAGGAATGCGCGGCAAAGGTAGCCGCTTCGTCATCGGTCAGGTTACTTTTAAGCAGGACCGATGCAAAACGGTTTGAACTGCCCAGCCGGCGCTTGAATCGCCTGAGCTCAAGGGGCGAAAAATGAATGATCTGCTCCAGCTGTTCGAGCATTTTCGACACATCCCCAACCTGTCCACGTACCATTTCAAGCGTATAGTCACGATGGCTGCGCGCCAGGACGATTCCGTTGCGATCAACGATATCACCACGGCGAGGTGTAATGGGCACCAGTGTAATACGGTTTCTTTCGGCACGCTCCGACAGGCCCTGATACCGCTCTACTTGCAAGACCCACAACCGGTTAACCAAAATACCAAAACATAACAGCACAAACAGCACCGCCACCACTACACGGATGATCAGCTGCCGCCGCTGTATCAATGCCTGCTTCCTGAATTCAAACATATGCGGTTCCCATTCAGATGCTAGATGGTTGCATCATCATCTTCTACCGGACGCAAGGGCAGTTTCAGGATAAGATCGGCAACCAGCCACAATACCCCTGTAATCACACCAGACCAGACCCAGACCCATCCGGGCCAGACACCGGCAAACCATGCCTGCATCAGGCGACTGGGTATGGGTGCCAGGAAAAAAATCGGGAACATGTGAATCAGCTGGCTAATGACCCCAAAGCGCATCATGCGTTTGCGAATGACCAAGGTTCCGTAAATGACCAGAACATAGGTAAGGGCATGTTCGCCCAGGATATTCATGTCATGGACATCCATCAGGAAACCAAAGCCAAAGGCGGCAAGCAAACCCACCCCTTTGACTTCATGCGCACACCAGAATGCCAAAATAAGAATCAAAAAATCGGGGGAGCCCTCCCAGCCACGCCAGGGCAGCATGGATGCCATCCAGACAAAAATAATCGTTCCCCAGCCATACACCGGATTAACAATGTAGGAATACTGGGTGGATTGCAGCGGTTGCAACGATTTCAGGTTTTTATTCGCCATGAACTAATTCTTGCCGTATTTTTTAGTGATTGGCGCCTTGGCCAAAATATCAAGTTCATCCTTTCCCGGCACCTCGTCGGTAGGCACCAGCAACACCAGAAAATGACGGTAGCGTTCGGGATGCGCCGACGGTTCGGCAATGGCCCGGACAAACCCTTCAGCCGAATTCGCTTCAATAGAGGTCACGGTGCCAATAGACAGGCCTGCCGGATAAATACCGCCAATACCACTGGTTGTCAGGCTGTCACCCACCCTGATATCGGCATCCATGGACAAATACCTGACTTCAAGCTTGCCCCCCTGCCCGGAACCAAACACAATGACCCGCAAGCCATTGCGCAATACCATGGCCGGAATGGACACTTTTTCATCGGTAATCAGGGCCGCTTCCGATGTCATGGCGGTTACCCTGCGAATTTGCCCCACCACCCCGCCTTCACCAATAACCGGCATGCCGGGTTCTATCCCATGGTTACTGCCTTTGGTAAGCACCATGGTCTGATTCAGGGGGTTAGGGGCCGTGTACAGAATCTCTACGGCCACCGATGGTGTCTGGGCGGTATTTTTAATACCCAGCAAGCGGCGCAACTGAATATTTTCAGCTGCCATCTGTGCCGCATGAGCCGAAATTTGCGCCAGCTCTATGCGCTGACGCTGTACGGCCTCGCTTTCCTGTTTGGCAATCGCCACAATGTTGGACCAATCATTGAATTTGGCCACGGCATCACGTGGCCACAAGGCTGCTTTCTGAAATGGATACAGGATAACTGCGGTAGCCTGCCGAATGGGATCAAGTACCCGCCAGCCGGAATCGGTAATCATCAACCCAAAACATAACAAGACAAGAAAAAACAGTCTTACCTCTGCAGCCGGCCCATGTTTGAATAAGCGGATTGATCTGTTCTGCTGCATAAAACAACCGTGGGAAGAAGAACAACAGGAATCGGGCTATTCCGTTCTGGTACAGCCCGAGGAAAAATTCAATCGTTAAAAGATTTAGTCATTAATAAAGATAGGACCCAGTTTTTCGATGTGTTCGAGTGCTTCTCCGCATCCTTTGACAACGCAGGTAAGCGGATCTTCGGCCACCACCACTGGCAAGCCGGTTTCTTCCTGAAGCAAGCGGTCCAGGTCTTTCAGCAAGGCGCCACCACCGGTTAATGCAATACCCTTTTCGGTAATATCGGCACCCAGCTCAGGCGGTGTTTGCTCAAGGGCAATTTTAACCGCAGATACAATCTGGTTCAAGGTATCAGACAATGACTCAAGAATCTCGTTGGAGGAAACGGTAAAGCTGCGTGGCACACCTTCTGACAAATTCCTGCCTTTGACTTCCATCTCACGGACTTCGGTACCCGGAAAGGCCGAACCGATTCCTTTTTTAATGAGTTCGGCAGTGGGTTCACCAATCAGCATGCCATGGTTGCGGCGAATGTAATTGATGATGGCTTCATCGAATTTATCTCCCCCCACACGAACGGACCCCTTGTAAACCATGCCACCCAGCGAAATAATGGCCACTTCGGTCGTGCCGCCGCCAATATCCACGATCATGGAACCGCTGGCATCGGAAACATTAAGGCCGGCACCCAGGGCTGCCGCCATGGGTTCTTCAATCAGGTAAACCTGGCTTGCACCTGCGCCCATGGCCGCCTCGCGAATGGCGCGACGCTCTACCTGGGTGGATCCGCAAGGCACACACACGATTATGCGCGGGCTTGGCGCAAACATGCTGCGTGGATGAATAATGCGGATAAACTGCTTGATCATTTGTTCGGTAACGGTAAAGTCGGCAATTACGCCGTCTTTCATGGGGCGAATGGCTTCAATGTTGCCTGGCACACGTCCCAACATTTGCTTGGCGGCATGACCCACTGCCTGAATGATTTTACGCCCATTGGGACCGCCTTCGTGGCGAATCGCAACCACCGAGGGCTCATCAAGCACAATGCCTTTTCCACGAACGTAAATCAGGGTATTGGCGGTACCCAGGTCAATAGCCATATCTGTTGACAGAT
>CAZPNE010000130.1:0-4570 GCA_964588255.1 uncultured Advenella sp.
GCATGATGAAGCAGTTCAAGAAAGGCGGTATGGGTAAGATGATGCGTGCCATGGGAGGGCTCAAGGGCCTGAAAAACATGGGCATGGGTGGTTTTGGCGGTTTCAAGAAGTAATACAAAAAAGTCCGCCTGTTGGGGCGGACTTTTTTATTAGTCATGCCAGTGCATTATTGGGGAATGCGCAGAATCTGTCCCGGGTAAATTTTATCCGGGTGGCTAAGCATAGGCTTGTTGGCTTCAAAATTGAATTCGTTAAGAAATATCATTAAGACGCGTTATCGGCAAATTTGTCGGTGGCGGCAAGCAGGGCTTTCAGGATGCCCGGCTCATTAAATGCATGGCCGGCATCGTCAATGATTTGGAATTCGGCTTGTGGCCATGCCTTGTGCAGTTCCCAGGCGGTTTTGGCCGGCGTGCAGGCATCGTAGCGTCCCTGAATGATAATGCCGGGAATACCGTGCAGTTTATGGGCATTGTCCAGCAGCTGGTTTTCTTTCATGAAACCGCCATTCGCAAAATAGTGATTTTCGATACGGGCAAAGGCGATGGCAAAATAATCATCGACATGGCTGCTGACATGGGCTTCATTCAGCAGCAGGCTGATGGTTCTTCCTTCCCATAAGCTCCAGGCCCGGGCTGCCTTGATTTGCTCTGCAAGATCGTTGCCGGTCAGCCGTTTCTGATAGGCGGCAATCAAGTCATTATGTTCTTCAGGTGGAATAGGGGCCAGGTAGTCTTCCCAGTAGTCGGGAAACAGCCATGAAGCACCTTCCTGGTAGAACCAGCGCAGTTCTTCTTTACGTACCGTAAAAATGCCCCGTACAATCAGTTCACTGACACGATTGGGATGGGTCTGGGCATAGGCCAAAGATAAGGTAGAGCCCCATGAACCACCAAAGACCAGCCATTTTTCTGCGCCCATGATGTCACGGCGCAGGCATTCCATGTCTTCAATAAGATGTGCGGTGGTGTTGTTGTGCAGGCTGGCATGTGGAAGCGAGCGGCCGCAGCCGCGCTGGTCAAACAGCAGGACATTGTATTTGGATGGATCAAACAGTTGACGGTGCTGGGGACCACACCCGGAGCCCGGTCCGCCATGCAGGAACACGGCTGGCTTTCCCTGGGGATTGCCACAAAGTTCCCAGTAAACCTGGTGGCCGTCGGTGGTTTCCAGAAAACCGGTTTTATAGGGCTCTATGGGTGGGTACATGGCAGACTAATCCTCTTTCTTTTTGAAAACCAGGTCCCACACACCATGACCCAGGCGCAGGCCACGGGTTTCAAATTTGGTTTGCGGGCGATAATCGGGCTTGGGTGCGTAATCCTTGGCGGTGTTTTCCAGCTCGGGGTTGGCCGACAGGACTTCCAGCATTTGTTCTGCATAGTTTTCCCAGTCGGTGGCGCAATGAATATAACCGCCCGGTTGTAGCCGGCTAACCAGCAGTTGTACGAACTCGGGCTGGATCAGACGGCGCTTGTGGTGCCGCTTTTTTGGCCAGGGGTCGGGGAAGTAAATATGCACGCCAGCCAGGCTGTTGGCGGGTAGCATGTTCTTGACCACCTCAACGGCATCGTGCTGGATAATGCGTACATTGTCCAGTGAGGATGCTTCAATGCGTTTGAGCATGGCACCAACACCGGCATTGAATACCTCTACGCCCAGGAAGTTTTCTTCATGGCGGGCCAGTGCGATTTTTTCAGTGGTTTCGCCCATGCCAAAACCAATCTCAAGAATGGTGGGGGCCTGTCTGCCGAATACTTTTTCATAGTTCAGGCTAGTCGGTTTGTAGGCAATCGACCATTTGTCCATCAGTCGCTCTATGGCCAGTTTTTGGCCAGGCGTCATGTGTGAGCGGCGGTGAACAAAGCTTTTGATGTGCCCGAACTGCTGTTCGGGTTTTTCGGTGCCTTCGGCAACCGGTTCGGGATTTGTGTTTTCAGTACTCATGTTAATTTCACTCGTTAAGCCGTAATTGTATTTGATACGGGGCAACAAGTTGACAATATGGGTACTAAAATTTAAATGTCATGACTTTTGCAGGAGGAATATTGCCCCAGACGATTTCACTGTGAAACTGGCTGGCCTGAATGTGTGTTTTCCAAAGTGGCGAGCGCAGGTTGTAGGTAAATTGAATGGCCAGGCCTTGCCCTTTTAAAAGCGTATGCCATTGTTGCAGAATCTGCTGGCAGGTATCTGGCGGCAGGGAAATAAGGGGAAGACTGGAAACCACGGCATTGATTTTGGCACCGTGTGGAATAAGGGTATCCAGATGGGCAGCGTTGCCATTGATGATGGTGATGTGAGGAAAGCGGGCTTTTAAATGACTGGCGAAGGTAGGGGAAAACTCAATCACATAAAGTTTGTCAGGAGAAATGCCGTGATCCAGGATAGCCTGGGTGATCACGCCCGTTCCCCCGCCCAGTTCAATGACGATGCCGTCGTTGTCCAAGGGGATGTGTTTGGCCATTTGCCGGGCCAGCTTTTTGGAGCTGGGGCAAATGGCGCCGGTAAACTTTGGTTGGTTGATCAGTTCCTGGAGGAACATGAACGGGCCTGCTGTTTTTACGATACTGCTGATCTTTTTGGCTTGTTGCCACCAGACTCCATCCATATGCACATCCTGTTGCGAGATAAATTGATCTTGCCTTGTTGGTTCAGTGAATACGCATACCGGGTTGTGCGCCTTCCCAGGGCTCGAGAATGTAAATGCCGGGATTGTTTTTTTCGTCGGCATGGCTGGCTGCAAGCACCATTCCTTCGGATACACCGAATTTCATTTTACGAGGAGCCAGGTTGGCAACCATAACGGTTAGTTTACCCACCAGATCTTCTGGATTATATGCTTCTTTTATGCCCGAGAAAACATTTCTGTGACGGCCTTCGCCGACATCGAGGGTCATGCGTAACAGTTTGGTGGAACCTTCCACATGTTCGCAGTTGACGATTTTGGCAATGCGCAGGTCAATTTTAGCGAAATCGTCAATTTTGATGGTTTCGGCAATGGGCTCGCCACCGGGAATCAGTGCTTCTGGTGCTGGCGGTTCGAACAGGTCATCCAGCATTTTGGGGTCGACCCGTTGCATCAAGTGCTTGAAGGGGGCGATGTGTTCAGGCAATTGCGCGGCATCCTGCCAGGTGAAGTCGCTGTTTTGTTCGAAAAGCTCAGTGGCAATCCGCTTGGAGAGCGCGGGCAAGACGGGGGTCAGCATGACTGACAAAGCCTTGAAGCCGGCAATGGCGCGCGAACAGATATCCTGCAGTTTGTCTTTCTGGTCCTGTTCAGCAGTGCTGATGCCTTTGGCCAGTACCCAGGGCTGGGCGTTGTCGAAGGCCTGGTTGACCTTGTCAGCGTAGGCCATCAGGGTGCGGATGGCGCGGCCATATTCGCGTGCCTCGAAGTCATTGCGAACGTTTTCGGTGACACTGGCGATTTCTGTGGTGAAAGCGTTGATATCGCCCTGGTAAGCCAGTTTTCCATCAAAGTGTTTGCTGATGAAGTTGGCGGCACGGCTGGCAATGTTAATGTATTTGCCAATCAGGTCGCTATTGACGCGGGCAATGAAATCATCGGGGTTGAAATCAATGTCTTCAACCCGTGCATTCAGTTTGGCGGCGATATAGTAACGCATCCATTCGGCATTCATGCCCAGTTCAAGATATTTGATGGGAGAAATGCCAGTGCCACGGCTTTTGGACATTTTCTCGCCACTGACGGTAATGAAACCGTGAACAAACAGGGAGTCGGGCACTTTACGGCCTGAAAACTTGAGTGTGGCGGGCCAGAACAGGGCGTGGAAATAAATAATGTCCTTGCCAATGAAGTGAACCTGTTCGGTGTTTCCATTGGGGTTTAGCAGATCGTCAAAGTCAAGGCCCTGTTGCTTGCAATAGGCTTTTAAAGAGGCCAGGTAACCAACGGGGGCGTCCAGCCAGACATAAAAATACTTGCCCGGTTCATCGGGAATTTCAATGCCAAAATACGGCGCATCGCGCGAGATGTCCCAGTCGTTCAGATTGCTTTCGCTTTCGCTGTCTTCGGCGTTGCCAAGCCATTCGCGGGTTTTGGCCAGTACTTCGTTTTGCAGGCGTTTTTGGCCACGCGCATTGGTACCGTTGGTCCAGTCTTGCAGGAACTCAACACAGCGCGGGTCAGACAGCTTGAAGAAGAAGTGTTCGGACGATTTCAATACCGGAGTGGCGTTGGTTAGGGTAGAGTACGGGTTGATCAGTTCGGTGGGGGCGTAAACGGCACTGCACACTTCACAGGAGTCGCCATACTGGTCTTTGGCATGGCATTTGGGGCACTCGCCCTTGATATAACGGTCGGGCAGGAACATGCCCTTGACCGGGTCGTAGAACTGTTCAATGGTTTTGCTGCTAATGAAACCGGCTGCTTTCAGGGCCTTGTAGATGTCACCGGACAGCTGTATGTTTTCTTTACTGTGGGTGCTGTGCCAGTGGTCAAACTTGATGTGGAAACCATTCAGGTAAGTGGGACGTTCATTGGCATAACGGGCAACGAGTTCTTCCGGGCTGATGCCTTCTTTTTCGGCCTTGAGCATGATGGGGG
>CAZPNE010000131.1:0-4524 GCA_964588255.1 uncultured Advenella sp.
GTGCAATCCAGTGCCTATCAGCTGGTGCACTCCCTGATTGCCATTGGCCGCGGAGAATGGTTTGGGGTTGGTCTGGGGTCCAGCATTGAAAAATTGCATTATTTGCCCGAGGCGCATACTGACTTCATTATGGCGGTAGTGGGCGAAGAGCTGGGTTTTGTCGGGATCTTTCTAGTGGTGGTGCTATTTTTTATCATTGTCAAAAAAAGCTTTGGGATTGGCCGTTCTGCCATTGCGATGGACCGTGAATTTAATGGTCTGGTGGCCCAGGGAGTCGGTGTCTGGTTTGGTGTACAGGCGTTCATCAATCTGGGGGTTTGCCTTGGCTTGTTGCCAACCAAGGGACTTACATTGCCACTGGTCAGTTATGGTGGTTCCTCTATTGTCATGAACCTGATTGCGATTGCCATGCTAATGCGTGTTGATTACGAGGTCCGTCAAATGATGCGCGGCCAGCATATTAATAAAGAAAGTAAAAGGTCGTATTGATGAAGCAGCCAACATTACTGATTATGGCAGGTGGAACCGGTGGGCATATTATGCCAGGCCTGGCTGTTGCGCATGAAATGGAAACGCGTGGTTGGCATATCGTTTGGTTGGGAGATCCATCCAAAATGGAGGGCAAGCTGGTGCCCGAACATGGTTTTACCCTGCTCCCCATGACTTTCTCCGGGGTCCGTGGCAAGGGTATTGCCGCTATACTAAAATTACCATTTACCCTATTTCAGGCCAGCCTTCAGGCCTGGCAAAACCTGGGTAAGGAAAAACCTTCTGTTGTATTGGGGATGGGGGGCTATGTGGCTTTTCCCGGAGGTATGATGGCAGCTTTGCGTGGCATTCCCCTGGTGGTGCATGAGCAGAATGCGGTGGCAGGAACCGCCAATAAATGGCTGGCCAAGGTGGCTACCCGAGTGCTGTCGGGGTTTCCCGGTGTGTTGCCCAAAGGGCAAATGGTGGGTAATCCGGTACGCAAGGATTTGCTTGCAACGCCAAGTCCGGCCCAGCGTTACGGGAGCCGTGCGGAACGGCTGAATATTCTGGTGGTGGGCGGCAGTTTGGGCGCCCATGCCTTGAATACCATTGTGCCGCAGGCATTGGCCAGTATTGCGGCAGACAAACGTCCCCATATTGTGCATCAGTCGGGAACCCAGCATCTTGATACACTGGAAAAAACCTATGCCGATTTGGGTGTGCAGGCTGAGTGCGTGGCCTTTATCGCCGATATGGCCGCTGCCATGTCAGCAGCAGATCTGCTTATTTGCCGTGCAGGTGCCATGACAGTAGCCGAAGTGGCTGCGGTAGGGGTCGCTGCCCTGTTTATTCCCTTGCCACATGCCATTGATGATCATCAAACGGCTAATGCACAGTGGCTTACCCGTGAAAATGCGGCATGGTCTAAATCCCAAAAAGAATTATCAGCCGAATGGCTGGCTTCCTGGTTACAGGATAAAACACGTGATGAATTGCGGGCAGTTGCCGAGAAGGCAAGGCAATGTGCCCGGACTGATGCCACACAGGCTATTGCAGATGTGTGCGCCATTGTCGTTAAGGATGAAAAATGAAACACAGGATAAGAAATATCCATTTTGTAGGTATTGGTGGTTCTGGCATGAGCGGTATTGCCGAAGTATTGCTTAATCTGGGCTACTGCATCAGTGGTTCCGATTTGCAGGAATCGGCTGTCACACGTCGCCTGGCCAATTTGGGCGCAATCATTCATATTGGCCATCAGGCTGAAAACGTGAAGCAAGCCGATGCGATTGTGACGTCGACTGCGGTGGCTAATAGCAATCCTGAAGTGCTTGCCGCCAGGGCCCGGCAAATTCCTGTGGTACCCAGGGCTATCATGCTGGCAGAATTGATGCGCCTGAAACGGGGTATTGCGATTGCCGGTACGCATGGCAAAACCACCACAACCAGCCTGGTGGCTAGTGTGCTGGCTGCCGCAGGCCTTGACCCGACTTTTGTGATTGGCGGGCGCCTGAATTCAGCCGGTGCCAATGCGCGTCTTGGGCAGGGTGATTATATCGTTGTGGAAGCTGATGAATCGGATGCATCGTTTTTGAATTTGTTGCCGGTAATGGCCATTATTACCAACATCGATGCCGATCACATGGACACTTACAGTCATGATATTGCCCGGTTGCGCAGCGCTTTTGTGGAGTTCACCCAGCGTCTGCCGTTTTATGGCAGTGCCGTTCTGTGCAATGATGATGACAATGTCCGTAAAATCATGCCTTTCATTTCCCGCCCGGTAACCACCTATGGATTTAGCGATGACGCCCATTTTCAGGCGGTCAAGGTTCGGGCGGAAGGCACTCATATGTGTTTTGACGTCATTCGCCGTATCAAGGTTGATGAGTGGCTGCCAACTTTAAGCATTACCCTGAATTTGCCGGGACGGCATAATGTGTTGAATGCCCTGGCTGCCATTGCCGTAGCGACCGAGCTGGGTATACCCGATGAAGCTATTGTTTCGGCCTTGAAGGGGTTTAATGGTGTCGGACGCCGGTTTTCCTATACGGGCGATTTTAATATTCCCGAAGCAAGAGGCGGTGGCCTGTTTACGGTTATTGATGATTATGGGCATCACCCCGTGGAAATGGCCGCCACCATCGAGGCTGCGCGTGGTGCCTGGCCTGACCGCCGCCTGGTGTTGGCATTTCAGCCACATCGTTATACCCGTACACGTGATTGCTTTGAAGATTTCGTTAAAGTATTAAATAGTGCCGATGCGGTTGTCCTGACTGATGTTTACGCTGCTGGAGAGACGCCGATTGTGGCCGCCGACGGCCGTGCACTTGCCCGTGGGATTCGTGTGGCGGGCAAGCTGGAACCGGTTTTCATTGAAAATGTAAATGAAATGCCACAGGCAATTATTGATTTTGTCAGGGATGGCGATGTTGTGGTGGTAATGGGAGCAGGCTCAATTAGCAAGGTTCCCGGGCAAATAGGAGAGTTGGCATGAAGCATGAGTTTGGCAAGGTCGGTGTTTTGTATGGTGGCCATTCAGCCGAGAGAACCGTTTCCCTGCAATCGGGTGAAGGCGTTTTGTCTGCCCTGCAAAGCAAGGGAATTGATGCCCATCTGTTTGATACCAGTACGCACAGCCTGGCAGAGCTGGCGACACAAAATTTTGATCGTGTTTTCATTGCCCTGCATGGCCGTTATGGAGAGGATGGCACGCTGCAGGGGGTGCTTGAGTTATTGGGTATCCCATACACCGGTAGCGGTGTGATGGCTTCAAGCCTGGCAATGAATAAAATCATGACCAAGCGAATTTGGCTTGAGCAAGGCTTGCCGACACCCAAATACAAAGTGGTCAGGAATCTGGCGGATACTGATGCGGCTTGTGCAGAACTGGGCCTGCCCCTGATTATCAAGGCTCCCCATGAAGGCTCAACCCTGGGGCTGTACAAAGTCAGCCAGCAGGATGAGTTGCATGAGGCCTTTAATCAGGCTATTAATTTTGATCATGAACTATTGGCCGAGCAATTTGTGGTTGGCCGGGAGCTTACTATTCCTGTCGTGGGTGCCGATGAGGATGCCCGGGCCTTGCCGGTAATTGAAATTTTTGCCCCTGACGGCAATTATGATTTTGAGCACAAATATATATCAAACGACACGCGCTATGAGTGTCCGGCCAATTTGTCTCCTGAACTGGCTGGCAGGATTCAGGAAATTTCCGTGCAGGCCTATCGGGCCATTGGATGTGAGGGATGGGCAAGGGTCGATATTATGCTTGATGGGCAGAATCAGCCATGGTTGCTGGAAATTAACACCTCACCGGGCATGACCAGTCATTCCCTGGTACCTATGGGGGCGAAAGCGGAGGGCATGAGTTATGCCGATTTGTGTGTATTCATCCTGTCGCAGGCATCATGCAAAATACACAGGCCCATGCCTGAAAACGGATAGCAGGGACGTAAACAGTGTTGAATAATGCCCGTACGACCAACCTCATTGCAAATGTCATTGCAATCATGGCCGTTATCATTTTGATCACGGGGGGCATCTATTGGCTTGCGCATCGTCCCATGTTTAATCTGTCGCGCATTACGATAGAACCGGTGAACGGAAGGGTACTGAATTATGTGTCGCCTGCCAGCATTCAGGCAACCATTGCTGGTAAACTCAAGGGTAATTTTTTTACCATTGATCTTGGTGAAACCAAGCAGATTTTTGAAGCATCACCATGGGTCAGGCAAGCCCATTTGCGGCGGGTATGGCCAGATGGTTTATTGCTTAAAATAGAAGAGCATGAACCCTTTGCATTCTGGAATGAAAACCAGATGATCAATACGTGGGGAGAGCTGTTTTCGGCAAACCAGGCTGAATTGAACTCTGAGTCGGAATTGCCACAATTCAATGGCCCCGAAGGCTCCGAACGACTGGTGGTGCAACGGTATGCCGAGCTGGTTCGTTGGCTGGCACCATTAAAATTGGGTGTGGATGAAATAACACTTAGTGATCGCTATGCATGGCGTGTAGAATTGAGTAATGATATGGAATTGGTAATGGGAA